>CAZDMX010000477.1:0-2125 GCA_964506085.1 uncultured Thiothrix sp.
GCATATAAAAGTTCATTGTAATGAATGGCTTATGGCTTAACTTACTGGCATTGGGCCTGTCCCCGATTAACGGTGTTAGTGAAAGACCTCAGTTTATTTTTCTAATTTAGCTGTATCGTGAAAAGGTCTCATATAGAATACCGCTATGCCTATCTTCGCCCAAGCCTTCGCCATTTTCCTTTGTATTGTATTTGCCATGCCTCACGCATGGGCTTTTGACAATGATTTAGAAATTAACCAGATTGACTTGAGTGAGGAAAATTTTCTCGATATAAAAGCGCATCGTTACCGTAAGTCGCTCGACTATGCATGGTTCGACAGTACCACGGGTTGGCGTCTTAATATCGCAAGTCTAAGCACTGATCTTGCATTCGTACAAACCGAGGTTAAACTAGAAAAAGCATTATCTGACTACGTCAATATTCGTTTTGATGTTGCACAGGAAGTTTTTTATGCGAATAAGGCGTTTCCATTGCCCACCGTTGCAGCAGAAATTTACCCATGGGCAGGCGATTTTGGTATTTCGTTGCTGGGCACGCCTGCCCACGAAAAGCGAGAAATGGATCTTGGTTTTGCCGTTATTTGGGGGCGGCGTCCGTGGAATTTCACCCGTTTTGAATACCTTGATGTTGACCGACTATATAACGAAAAAAATGCCGTGGATAACACTTTTTATAGTAAAGAGCCGATTGCCTTAAAACTAGAAGGAGCCTATCAGTTCGGTGGCGAGCAGTTTGGTGACAAACTAGCTAAAGGTTATAAGTTACGTTTTTCGATTAGCCAAAATCAAGCGCTTGAACGTATCGACCCTGATAATAATGGCGTTTTTAAGCACGAAGCGATTAATTATTCTTTGTTACTAGACTATCTGCCAACGCTGAATTCCGTTATTGGCATGAGTATTAATGGCTTTTCGCTAGATAAAAGCAGTGCAGAAACAGGAGAAGATTTGTCACAGGCAACGGATTACTTGTCTGCCGATATTTATTGGGTGACGGGTATGAACACATCCTATGAGCTTCGTGTGGGAACGCAATATGACCATATTCGTAATGCTCTTCGTGATTTCATCGACGCCAATAATGATCTTGATTATTCCATGGAGACATTGCAAATTTATACCACGGCCTATCATCCATTTACCGAGCACATGGCTTGGGATTTAGGTTTATATGTTGGTTATGTTAAAGAGCAAGAAGATTTCTTGCGTGACAATAATCAAGATACGCTAAGCAATGGGGTTGCCGCAAAACTGCGTATGGGGTTTGAGTATTCTTCTTCGGATGGCCGCAGTTCGTTGCAATTTAATGTCAGCCTCAATCTTGACGATCCGATAAACGATCCGGGTGATGGTGGCGCGATCACTTTTCAGTCTTTGTTTTAAATGTCTCAAGTCTAAATCTTAGTCGCTATTTTCAGTCGTGAACAAGCACATGTTTGCTCAAACAGAATGAATAGAGCGGCTCCATTGATAATTTTTGAAAAATGGCATGGGTTTGAAGTTAGCTTTGTATAAATAATCTAAGACACCCTGGTTTTACCCCGACCCCATTTCATTCCCCATTTATTTCACACATCCACGAATCCAGTTTGCGATTTACTTGCGTATGTATTAAAAGCGGCCCCTGTCTGGAGGGGGAAGCCGTTAGTTGGTATCTGGAATCCTTTAATTTGGGCTCCTAATCTATACCTCCTTTAGTAAAGTTAAGGAGTACACATAAAATGTTTAAAAAAATAAAAGCAGGCGGGGCGACGATGTTAGGCGCGTCATTGCTTGTCACTAGCGCATGGGCAGCCGACCACCGGGAAGCGCCTATCGTGCAAACTGATATGCGTGCGGACATTGCAGACCTGTACGCATTCAGGAATCCCGAAGATCCTACCAAAATGGTGTTGGCAATGACGGTCAATCCCATGGCAGCACCGTCAGAAGCCATTACCTATCACTTTGATCCCAATGTGCGCTATATATTCAACATTGATAATGATGGTGACGCAAAACGTGATCGAAAGATTGAAGTCAAGTTTGGTGCTCCTGACCCATCAGGACAGGCGTTTTGGGCAAAATTTCCCGGTCATGTCACTGTTGAAGATCACGTAATATTAGGCGGCTACACAACAGTGC
>CAZDMX010000478.1:0-2120 GCA_964506085.1 uncultured Thiothrix sp.
ATATGTTTCCGCATACGGCGCATGTTGAGGCAATGGCTGTGTTTGAACGCTGATGTGAGGCGTTAGCGATAAGAATAAACAAGGACAGTTTATTGATGTATTCCAAGCGTAAAATACTGCCAGCACCGTTGCGGCAAGCAACATAGGTACTTACAAAAATTGTATACTTTAGTCATACATATTGAGAAGCTAGTCCAATATTCATATTTTTTAGGTAATCAATTGATCTATTAGTAAAAATGCCGAAAATTAAGCACACTATTCTTAAATGGGCGCGGGAGACTTCAAAATACTCCATTGAAGACGCGGCCCATAAACTCGGTCTTACCGATAGTAACGTTTCTAGCGCAGCCGAAAAGCTTGCTGCGTATGAGAGTGGCGAAAAAGAACCATCTAGATCTTTACTACTTCGAATGTCCAAACAGTACCATCGCCCACTCTTGACCTTCTATCTTGACCATCCGCCCAATATTGGTGATCGTGGAGAAGATTTTCGAACATTGCCTGACCAATTTGAGGTAATAGAGAATACGTATGTAGATGTTCTAATCCGGGATATAAAAGCCCGCCAAAGCACAGTTCGAGAAACTCTAATAGATTCAGATGAAGAAAACGTGCTTGAATTTATTGGCAAGCACAGTATTGAGAACGGTGTAGAACGAATTGTCCAGACCATTCGAGAGACTCTTAATATCAGCCTTGATGATTATAGGAATCAACCAAGTCATAAAGAGGCGTTCAGGCTTTTACGCCAGCACACGGAAATCGCCGGTATATTCGTACTTCTAAAAGGGAATCTAGGCTCATATCACAGCAATATCGAAGTAGCAGTATTTAGGGGGTTTGCCCTATCGGATGATATAGCACCCTTTATTGTAATTAACGATAGAGATGCAGAAACGGCATGGTCATTTACCTTATTACACGAAATGGCCCATCTAATACTGGGGAAAACCGGTGTTAGTGGCGCTTATGCTGAAAAGCAGATCGAGAAATTTTGTAATAATGTAGCAAGTGAATTTATTTTACCTACATCAGAGTTCGAAAGGTTTCAGGTTTCTGACCACAATTTTGAAGCACTAAAGTCAGAAATATCTGAATATGCCTTTTCACAAAAGCTTAGTAGTTCCCATATTGCGTATCGGCTCTTTCGACGGGGAGATATTAATAAGACCCTGTGGGATAGCCTACGTGAATATTACAGGGATAGATGGATTGAGAGACGCAACCTATTAAAGGAAAAAAATAGCCATAAAAATGGCGGGCCAAGCTACTACGTTGTTAAACACTACAAGCTTGGCGCGCTGGTAGAATTAGTGCAGCGATTAACTTATGCAGGCTCATTAACTACTACAAAGGCTGGGATGCTGTTAGATGTTAAGCCTCTAAAGGTGCACCGATTATTTGAGTCGGGGCAAATCGCGTAAAGGTATCGTATTGATATATTTTCTCGATGCCAACACTCTGATTGATGCTAAAAGGGATTACTATCCTATTGAACGGGTTCCTGAGTTTTGGAGTTGGCTCGTATATAAAGGACAACAAGGAAGTATCAAAATCCCCATAGAAGTATACGAAGAATTTTCTGACACAAAAGATAAAGATGGAAATAAAGATTCGTTGGCCTCATGGGCTGAGGTAGTTGAAGTTAAAGAGGCACTATTATTCGAGGAGGAAGCGGAACAAGATTTAGTGGCCCGAATAACATATGGTGGGTATGTCGCAAACCCGACAGATGATGAATTAGAAAAAATAGGCCGAGACCCATTTTTATTGTCATACGCACTTAAAGACACATCTAATCGCTGCATTGTAACAACAGAAAGTTCTAAGCCATCAAGACAAGGAGCCAATCGTCATATCCCTGATGTTTGCCGCGAATTTAACATACCTTGCATTAATAACTTCCAAATGATTAAGAAAATGAACTTTAGTACAAACTGGGATGCTTCATAAATCTATACATTACACAGTGAATCAGGAAGTTGCGCAGCGGTGTGAAAATACCGCTAACAAAAACATCCAGCAGACAGTTAAAAGCGTTGTTTCGCTTTGCTACACTCTGCTTTTAACTGCCGCTGATGTAAGACGTTACCTCGGCAGGTGAAGAAGTCTCACAT
>CAZDMX010000479.1:0-2117 GCA_964506085.1 uncultured Thiothrix sp.
CTACAAGCTGATCCAGAAAATAAGCTTGTAATAATTAGCCGAAACAAGCTTATTTAACTAAACATGTGAAATAATAGTTAGTATTGCCTTTAAATTTATGATCACTAATCAGGTATACCTCAGTGAAACAGAAATTACGTACTCTTTTCAGCCCAATCCTTAATAAGCTTGAGTCTGGGACAAAGCCTTTTACTTACAAAGCTTCGCATCGAATTGTATTAAAGGTCATGGGCTTCTTATTTTCGGGCCTAGCTGCACTAGTGTTCTGGTTTGCTCAGGGACAAGACCTTGGTTATTTCTTACCAGTTCTCATCTTTGGCATGATGGGTTTTATTAGCTTACTTGTGGGGTTTCTGGGTACTGATAGAGCGGTGACGAAAATTTGGGGTTCGGATAAATGACTGTGATGATAGAAACGGTGCTAAAAGATATTGGGGAACAATAGATAGGATTAGGTTGAAGTGCAAAAAATTCTACTGGTAAATAAATGATTCGGTTCTGTGTAAGGTTATACTGCTGGCATGAAATTATTCTCCGCTTTGCATCCAGCTAAATTTGTCTGTCTGTTAAATGAAATTCATCAAGAATCTCTTGATGATAAGAGTCAGCAACTCAAGCAGTCTCGTCAACCCAATTATCTACCTAATCCGCCCAGTCAACAATGGGATTACCGCCCAGCCATTGTATTAATGACGGTTGCTCTGTGTTTGTTATTGCTCAACTATTTAAAATTTTCAACGGCTTATGTTGCTACTGTTGAGGTGGTGTTGTCATGGCTCACCGATAATTCTTCTACTGCTTTCCAGCAACTTAAGCAACACACATTTTTTGCCTTAATGGGGCAGGCATGGTGGAGCTTTTGGCATATATTGGCTTTTATTCTGATTCCAGTATTCGTTATTAAAGTCGTTCTCAAAGACTCTCTAAGGGATTATGGTTTGGGATTAGGCGAACTGCATAAGCATATTAAATGGTATTTATTGTTAGTTGCTCCTATTTTATGTTTTGTATTTATCGTTAGTTTTCGTGAAGATTTTGCTACCCATTATCCCTTTTATAAACTCGCCAACCGTAGCTGGTTTGATTTAATGGTATGGGAAGCGTTGTATCTTGTGCAGTTTGTCTGTGTCGAGTTTTTCTTTCGTGGTTTTATCATTCAGTCCTGTCGCTCCAGTTTTGGTGTGAATGCCATTTTCGTGATGATTGTTCCTTACATGATGTTGCATTTTTCCAAACCTTGGTTAGAAGCTTCAGGGGCTATTTTATTTGGTTTGTTTTTAGGTATTCTGGCCTTTCGATCACGGAGTATTTGGGGAGGGGTGCTGGTACATATTTCAATTGCCTTCAGTATGGATATGGCAGCTTTGATCCAAACTAAAGGCCTGCCTCAGCAATGGTGGCCGGGGTGAAGCACTCCAAAAAATCGTCACACCATATCTACTGGTTTGTCTTCTTGATCATGACATTCTTTGTGTCGCTGGGAGCAAGCTGGATGCTACTAGCTCGCGTTAACTTTGCGTATCCTTTGTTACATGATTATGCGGGGATTGAGGAAAATATCGAATATTACGGGAGTCGTAATCGGGTTAAACCAGGCTTTAATCAGACCACACGAGAGGAGCGAATCCGATTGTTTAGGGGCATACTCGAGAGTATTCATCAACAAGGTCAAGGCTTGGAATCCTTAAAGTATCACCTGCCAGATGGTCGTGAAATAAGCTTATTAACCCCGGCTGAAATAGTGCATCTACAAGATGTCGCACATTTGTATGACATCGTGAAAAAGGTGATGTGGATTGCATTTTTTATCTGGCTTGTTCTGTTAGCTATGCAACTTAGGCAATTTAAGCAATATAGACGATTACCTTCCTCGATGATTCTCTTTCGTTACGCGCTGATGCTGCCGCTCAGTATGGCTTTGGTGTTGCTTGTGGGTGCGCAGAATATATTTTATTGGTTTCATGAACTGGCATTTCCAGAAGGCCATCAATGGTTTTTTTATTACGAAGAGTCGTTGATGAGCATGATGATGAAAGCACCTGACTTGTTTGCTTATATTGCGATTATGTTAGTGGTTTTATCGCTGGTTTTTAGTGTAGGTGTGTTTTGGATATACA
>CAZDMX010000480.1:0-2113 GCA_964506085.1 uncultured Thiothrix sp.
GTTAAACTTTTCGAATCAGCATGAGTCCACAACCAAAGGCTTTCGCTTTGCCGATGCCTTGCATCAGCGTTTTCTCGAAAGCTTGGGTATCCGTCACGGTCAGGATGCCACGATAATCCATTGTGCTGTAACGGATTGCTTGCTTGCCGCGTTTTTTTCCAGAAACATGAGGTTGGTAACCCTCTATGCGGATTGCAGTATCATCCACCGAAAAACCAGCGGATTCAGTGCGGGATTGTAACCATTCAAGCCCTTTTTTCTCTACGATCTCCTGAGAGCGAGGGCGCGTTCTTCTATCCATGTCTTTGTAATTGATCCGTTGTTTCTCGGCCATTACTACATCATGTCGTTTACCATTTCTGGTCATCACGGGGTTCACCCTCAAGAGAAAGGCAAATCGTTGTCCTGTGGATAGCAGGGGGGCATAGTCTTTGGTTTCTATTTTCCAGATATGATGGTTATCAATGGGTTCTCTTTGCGAGACAATAAAATACGTGGGTGTTTTGTGTTGTGGCTCGTAGCGATAGATGAAATCCCGTTTCGCGTTGGGGTCACTATCAAAGAGCTTCCAGAGTATTTGGTGTTCTTTGTAAGTATTTTGGGTGCTCTGGTTGTTTTGGCAGTATAAGTCCACCAGTTTGATTCTATCTGCGCCGGGTTTTAGGGCGATTCGACTAAAGTACATTAAGCACCTCCCTGACGGGGTTCTGCATATGGCTCGGCATAGTAAAACTCTTCACGTTTGGAGAACTGCCAGCGTTTTCGACTTCTGACTTGATCACGCCCGGTATAGCTCATGCTGTGTTTTAAGCCGGATTGCTCCTCTTTCAATCCTGCTTCCCAATACCATGAAATTAGCCTCTGCTTGTTGTAGCGGTCTGTAAAGTCTTCGGCAAGGGGATAACTTTCACAGGCTTGTTTTAGGGGTAGTTCTTTTACAATTTTTGGGTGATAAGGTAAGCAAGGCGGGCATGACTTTCTACCTAGATAGGTTGTAAATACGGGTTGTTGCAGAGCCTCAGATAATGTTTCTAATGAATAAGGTGCTTTCTCTGCCTTCTCATTACTCTCATTCGCCTCATTATCCTTTTTCCAGATACACACCAGATAATAAGCATCCATCTGGTAGTCACGTTGCGAAAGAATGGTTTTTAATTCCAGTGGGGAAAAGGTTAATTCATCCTTGCGACTGTACCAGCTCTTATTACCTTTGGGGACTTGCGTAGTGTGGTAATCACGTATGAGTTCTCCCTCCGCTTGCACGCACACGGCAATGCCATAGTGGTTGTTTAAATCAAGGTGAGGTTGATCATCATCGCGTGTTAAACCTAATGCGGCAGCGATTAACCCGGTGATAGCTGATTTGCTGGGATGAGGCTGCGTGGGGCGATGTTCACCCACGGCAATATCACCCCATGAGGCTAGATTGCCATAAATCTGAAACACCAGAAAATCAGGTATTTTGGATGTTTTGGATAGCGAGGCTGGCATTTTACGCCTCCACTGCACATTTGATGATGGCTTGTAGTGTGCCTTCGCCTTTTTCTACATCCATTACTGCTTCTGTGTCCCAGCATTGACCATAAGCTTTATCCATTTTTTCACGCTTGGTGGTTAGGCTATCAATAGCTTCTGTTAGCATATCCTTACCCTTCACTGCTTTGAGATAAGCGATGGATAATGACCGAGGTTGCTGATTGCCCGTTTCACAAAGAATATAGGAAGCACGAGCGCGAGAGGCGAAGCTATTTTGTTTGCCTGTCGGAGCAATCGTTGCCATTGCTTCAATTAAGCTGCTGAGTGTGGTGTTGGCAAGAGATTCATCGTCCGACAGATTATCTATAAGTAACTGTTTGTCGATACAGGCATAAAGGTAGAACAAGCCTGCGGCAAATTCGGTGTCACCCATGTGGCCTGCGCCCATATCCTCTTCGCCGTTATTGAGATCATCGACGGCGGTGAAGAAGTCGTCTTCAACGACTATAGGATGTACGGTAATGGCGTGGGCTATTTGTGCGGCAGCTTCGGTATTGAATGCTGGGCTGGATGCAAGCATGCGACCAAATAGCGCAATATCGGCAGCAGTGTGGCGTTTTTTTAATAACGCTAAATC
>CAZDMX010000481.1:0-2108 GCA_964506085.1 uncultured Thiothrix sp.
AGGAAAGCTGATTGATCCTTGGTATTCGCACACAGCTTATACAGAGAACCATGATATAGTTTTTATCGGTCATTATTACAAGCGAAAATCATCATGATTCTTGAATCTATTCTAACTTGTCCCCAATGCGGTTTTCAGAAGAAGGAAGAAATGCCTGAAAATACCTGTCAATTTAGTTATCGCTGTGAAGGTTGCCAGGAAGTGATAAAAACAATAAAAGGGGAGTGTTGCGTGTATTGTTGTTACGGGGATTACCCCTGCCCACAGGCACAGTTTATTGGTTCATCTTGCTGTAGTCCGGATTAGTATATTAAACCTAAAAAAACATGATTAATGAATTTAAGAACCGCTGTGTTCGGGATTTAGCATGGGTGATTGCTAGCCCACCTCTGGTGTCAGGTGTTTTTGAGCGAAACGGACAACAAACCCAATGGTGGACTCATGAGATGTGCTCTCAAGAATTTACCCGTTGTTTGCCAGCGCTACGTATTTTGGATCAAAATCCACAGGCATTGATCGCACATTTAAAAAGCATAAAAAGCAAACGACTGGGTTTTTATTTTGAAGGACTCATTGCATTCTGGTTGTCTGAAATAAGTCCAAATTTCATGTTGTTGGCACGTAATATCCAGCTCAATGAAATTGCCGGTGATACTCAAAGTAGAACGATAGGGGAGGTTGATTTTATCATTAAAGAAGTAGAATCAGGAAAGCTGATCCATCTGGAAGTAGCGGTAAAGTTTTATTTAGGAACGCCACCTTATGAAGACCCGTATCGTTGGTTTGGTACGAATACCCATGACCAGTTGGGCAAAAAAATAGAGCATCTACAACATCATCAGACGCAGCTTTTATTAAAACACCCACAACAGGTGGATTTTACTATAGATGAGCGTCACTGCTTGTTAAAGGGTAGGTTGTTTTATCCTTTCGCAACAGACCAATCTAAACCCCTAGAGCCTAAAGGAGTAGCCGATACTCATTTGAGAGGGTGTTATTATCAACATGCTGACTCCAATGATTCAAATTTTTTCAATAAAATAGTGCCGCTTGAGAAAAGCGAGTGGTTGGCAGAATTGATAGATTCTGATATTGCTGATAGAGATATTCTTAGCACGTTCACTTCAGAAAATAGAGCGCGATGTTACGCCGTTTTAAAGGAGAATCAACAAAGGAATATAGAAGCTGAAAGGATATTTTACTTGCCAGAAGACTTTGTTTTCCCCTTAACTGAGAAGGGTTAATATGTGTGTAGGGTGGGAGAATCCCACCGTTCGGATGTTTGATTCGGCACTTCCGGTGGGGTCTATTCATCTACATATTATTGAAAAAATGGAGATAATTAACCTCCAAGGATTGTAGGCAGCGAATTCATTCGCATAAAAAGGACTACATTTTTGCCTTTAATGCTTTTTCCACAATCTCAGGTACAAAGCCGGAGGTATCCCCTCCCAATGAAGACACCTCTTTAACCAACGAAGATGAAATAAAGGCATGTTGTTCAGCAGGGGTGAGAAAAACAGATTCAACATCTGGTGCGAGATGTCTGTTCATACTGGCAAGCTGAAACTCATATTCAAAATCAGAAACAGCGCGTAAGCCACGAACAATTGCACTGGCTTTTTGTTCATGAACAAAATCTATTAACAAAGAATCAAAGCCCTCAACCCGCACATTATCCCATTCAGCAACAACCTTTTGTGCTAGTGAGATGCGTTCATCAAGCGAAAACAAAGGATTTTTCTTTTTACTTGCAGCAATACCAATAATGACCTGATCGAATAAGCGAGCAGCTCGGTGTACAAGATCAACATGACCATTAGTAATAGGATCAAACGTTCCAGGGTAAACAGCAATCACAATAACAACTAGTTAGGATAAAAAATTAGTATACCTTGTTCAGGTTCCTTAAGCATAACCATCTGCTATTCACTAATATACCAGCGGTCAATTTAGCGGATGACAGGAGCTATAAATCGCAGTATGCTGTCCAACACTTTAAATTATGGAATAGTGACCTATAATAGTAAGTAACAGGTTGTATGATTAACCTACTTCGGGGGCGACATGGCTTCGACGTGGATTACAAAACCTGGGGAGCATGCAGT
>CAZDMX010000482.1:0-2107 GCA_964506085.1 uncultured Thiothrix sp.
TACTGGTGACTCACGATGGCAAGTTGGCATCGCAATGTGAGAAGCACTACAACCTTCACAATGCAATGTTAGTGCAGCAATAATCAGGTAAACTAGATGTTCCCTTTTATATTCTCTGCTGAGATTCTGAGGTCAGAGCATCACTTAAAATATGCTCACTTTCGGCAAGCATGAATTCAAGAAAAGTACGGGCGGCGAGCGATAATCGTTTCTTCTTTAAATGTACGGCGTACCAGCGGCGTATTAGAGGGAAACCCTCTACATCCAGAATCACAATAAGCTTCCCTAATAGTTCTAAGCGTAGATTTCGTCGTGATAATACCGAGATTCCCAGACCTGCTATTACCCCTTGTTTGATGGCTTCACTACTACCTAGCTCCATATAAGGCGTAACTTTAACGCCTTTTTCTGAAAATAATCGATCCACTGCTTGCCGAGTTCCTGACCCTGACTCTCGTACTAAAAAACGCTCATGACGTAGTTTTTTCAGTGTTATATTACGGGTGTTCGAAAGTGGGTGATCAGCAGGAGCCACTACTACTAACTCGTTATCTATAAATGGATGAGCGTCTACCGCTAGTTTTTTTGGAACCTGCCCCATAATAAGTAAATCATCTTCATTAGAATTGAGGCGTTGCAATACTTTTGCTCGATTTGTGACGGTCAGCTTGGGTTTAACTTGTGGGTTTTTAGAGACAAAAGCACCGAGCAAGCGTGGCATAAAATATTTGGCAGTGGTAATGACAGCAATATTTAATTCTCCTTTTACCACTCCTTGACGTTCTGAGGCCGAATCTTCTAATGCGGCCATACGCGCAAGAATTTCCTGAGCGGCCACATAAACATCGCGCCCCACGGCGGTGGGCTGGACATGTCGCCCCACTTGTTCCAATAATGGAAGTCCCAATGCTTCACTCAGCTTTTTGATCTGCATGGAGACAGTGGGCTGTGTTAGATGCAACGCTTCTGCAGCACGGGTATAGCCGCCAAGACGGACTACTTTCTCAAAGATTTGTAGCTGGCGTAAGGTAACGTGGCGAATAAGATTAGTGGCATTAGTTTCAGGCATAGATGATAGTCTATATTAAAAATAGAAATTATCAATTTCAATTTATAGAATATTTCTCCATAATGTCGTCCACGCGAAAGACACCCTAGACGCTCAAAGTGCACTGCCTAAAAGTCATTAACTTTATTTTAACAAGGTCAGTTCAGTACGACCAGTGCAAGCTTAGCCGTCATAGTCATCTTAATTCATGGTTTTATAATAATCATATTGAAATTAAAGGTGCTTGCTTTAATTGATAGGTTCATGAGTAGCACAGGGAAAAGTCGCTAATAAATTCAACCCAGAGACAAGTATAAGTCAGAAACGATTACTGTTTTTGGATGTATTACCAACGGGTCATAAACTCACAGGAGAACTGCATGGCTAAGAAATACGAAGCGGGTGTAAAAGCGTACCGCGAAACTTATTGGCAACCGGACTATGTTCCGCTTGACACTGATTTACTTGCTTGTTTTAAGATCACTCCACAACCTGGTATTGATCGTGAAGAAGTAGCAGCTGCTGTTGCTGCTGAGTCTTCTACAGGTACTTGGACGACTGTTTGGACTGATTTATTGACCGACATGGATTACTACCGTGGACGTTGTTATCGCATCGAAGACGTACCTGGTGATGATACTTGTTATTATGGATTTATTGCCTATCCGATTGATTTATTTGAAGAAGGGTCGGTTGTAAACGTACTAACCTCGTTGGTCGGTAACGTATTTGGATTTAAGGCATTACGTGCATTGCGCTTAGAAGATATTCGCTTCCCAATTGCTTACGTTAAAACGTGTAATGGCCCTCCACACGGAATTCAGGTGGAACGCGACAAGATGAACAAGTATGGTCGTCCTTTACTAGGTTGTACTATCAAACCTAAGTTAGGTCTATCAGCTAAAAACTACGGCCGAGCAGTTTACGAAGTATTACGTGGTGGTTTGGACTTCTCTAAGGATGACGAGAACGTTAACTCACAGCCTTTCATGCGCTGGCGTGATCGCTTCCTGTTTTGTCAGGATGCAATTGATACCGCTGAAAATGAAACGGGTGAGC
>CAZDMX010000483.1:0-2106 GCA_964506085.1 uncultured Thiothrix sp.
CCAAAAAATAACCGGGACGAAATTTATTTACTAACAATGAAAATATATCTTTATTTAATTGTGTAGAATGCTCCAACGCAGGAAGATTAAGTATTTCTTTTATCGCTTTGCTAGGTGTTTTAACCAAAACACTCGGCAGCAATCCATTATCAGAGCAATGTCTAACTGAAGGTTTCTTCATTAAATTTAAATCAACAAAAAAATGAACTAAACCTTCCATAATGGAATTTCTTATTCCACGAACAATGTTACTAGGCATAAATCACCGAGGATCTAGTATTTTCTGAAATACAGCGTCTAGGAAAATACAATGGCCATCTTCGGCATACACTTGATCCATATTACCAATATAACAATAACCTAACTCATCAAGCATAGTCAGTAGTTCCCTGAACCCCGCTTGGTCTTTATATAATGTATCCAAAGATACCTCTAGAATACAAGCATCTGCCTTGGAGAAAGTATTGACACCACCAGCAATCACCCTATCTTCATAGCCCTGCACATCTAACTTAATAAGAATTTCCGAAGAAAAGGCTTTTTGGTTTTCTTCGAACACTGTGTCAAGCTTTTTTTGAGCAACTGAAATCTTCTTCTTGGCCTTGGTGACAGGGTAATATTGCTCCGTCAATTTAGTCGTGGCTAGCACCGATGATGAAGGCGTATGATCTTCATGGAGAAACATTGAAACCTCACAATTCTCGCTACCAATAGCCAAATTAAACGGCAGTACTCTTTCATTTTGTGTTTTTGCCCATTTACATAGCTCATTAAATGGATCCGGCAAAGGCTCAAAACAATAAATAACTGCCTCCGGAAAAAAACGTGATACCCTCTTTGCGAATTGACCAGTATTAGCACCCACATCAATGACAGTCATTATTGGTCTGGATCGCAAGCCAAGCAACGTCATACTCGGACTGTTATGCCGTCTCACAAGGTCTAAACCAAGTTGATTAAATCCTAGCTTAACTAATTTTTTTATATTTAGATGATCTAACATTAGACTCTCAAGTAATTTCTCTTATCATCAATCAGGACAACACATTCTACTGGCCGAGTATCACTCGACGAGGTTTAATTTAACTAAATAGCTACACACTTTTCTAAACAAAGAATTAACGCCTAGCAGGCTGTTGAAAATGCCTTCGTAAGCCATACAACCTGAATGGCTCCTTGCGCGATAGTGTTGCTACCTCGTAATGGATTTCACTTCCCTATGCAAAACCGACTCGCCTATGACATGACTGGAAGCAATGAATACTTAATAAACCCGGAGGACTCCAAGTACGCGACAACCTATCTGCGACTAATCGCCCTCGCTCTGCTTTTCTTGGCGATCAGCGTCTGCAAACCTATTTGTCTCTATAAGTAGATATAGGTAAATAATTAGGTTTTTTATTATGCCCTCCACTTCGATATTGCTTTTCGCTTTTTAGATACAAAACACACTGACCATAAATAGTTAATACTTCAAGAATAATATTTTCGATACCATCGAACGAACTCCTTTATCCCTGCTGATACTGACGTACATGGCTTGTAACCGACATCTTCAATCAGACTCGACGCGTCAGCATAGGTGTCAGGCACATCTCCTGCTTGCAGTGGTAAATATTCTTTTTTTGCTTCTATACCTAATTCTTTTTCCAAACACAAAATATAATCCATAAGCTCTACAGGTTTGTTATTTCCTATATTATAAACTCTCCATGACGCTTTACTCGAGCCTGGATCGGGTGCTTTTGGATCCCAATCTTGATTAGGCTGAGCTGGCTTATCCAGAGTTCTTACCACGCCCTCTACGATATCATCAATATAGGTGAAATCTCGCTTGTGCTTACCATGGTTGAATATTTGTATTGGCTTGCCTTCTAAAATCGCCTTGGTGAATTTAAACAAGGCCATGTCTGGGCGCCCCCACGGACCATAGACGGTAAAAAAGCGTAGGCCGGTCACCGGCAACCCAAAAAGATGGCTATAGCTGTGAGCCATGAGCTCATTAGCTCGTTTAGTTGCTGCATAAAAAGAAACAGGATGATCTGCCGTATGTCGCTCAGAAAAAGGCATTAGCTCATTAGCACCGTAAACTGAGCTGGTGGATGC
>CAZDMX010000484.1:0-2098 GCA_964506085.1 uncultured Thiothrix sp.
GCGAAGCAGGAGCCAGAGCCGAGTGACAGTTCACGTTCTTATCTGGGGAGATCTGTTAAACAGGCTAATCGGTATAAACGCACTCAGGCATGGCGTAATAAAGGCAGTCTATAAACAGTTAGGTAAACCTGATTCTTTGTATTTTTAATGCCTTTTGATTTTAAAACATCTATCTCACTGATTAAAACCATGACATTGTTGCAGTGATTCCCTTTGGAAAGCTACTGGATTTCTTTTGACTAACAGAGTACCTAACTAATTAAGAACATGGCATTGTTGCGATAATCTTTGGAAAACCACTGAACTGCTTTTAACTAGTAAAGTGCCTACCTAATTAAGAACATGACATTGTTGCGATAATCCTTGGAAAAAAGTATTCATTGAAATTGAATGACGTATATTTTTTGCTTTTATTTGTTAAGAATTACTAAATAATTCATATGAATCAATAGGTTCTTTTTCTTTGCGATAACCACAAACAGACTCACTTGAACCAATATGAGTAAGACCTGAGTTTAACAAAACTTTGCCAGATGCTGGGTTTCTACTCAAATGACGGGCATGTATTCGTTTTAATTTTAAAACATTAAATCCAAACTGAATCATTTTTTTACAAGCCTCTGTTCCATACCCATTGTTCCAATAGTCTACTCCAACCCAGTAACCTAGTTCTCCTTCACCTGTATTTAGATGCATTAAAGAAATTGCACCGATAACTTTTCCTGTGTCTTTTGAAGTTATTGCATAGCTGGCTAATTCTTTATTTTTCCATTTTTCAGAGCAACTTTGTATCCATTCTTTGGCTAGTGACTCTGGATAAGGATGAGGGATATTTGTTGTTACATCTGCAATAAGCTTGTTCCCTGCTAATTGTCTAACTCTTGCTGAGTCGGCAAGAGTAAATGCTCGTAAAATTAGTCTATTAGTAGTTAGTGCTGGTTGAGATTTCATTATACCCTTGAAATTTGATTTAAAAGCTACGGACAGCTACTGAAAAATAAAATTGATAGCTGTTTCAGTTGCAGGTTTTGAGAACCTTTTTTCATTATATCATTGATTTAACTACAAATGTATCCCACGGAAAAAACCAGAGAGCCAATTCTTTGATCATGTTGACCACGACCTACTGATGAACCGATTATCCCAACGGATCAGCGATAAACAAGTCCTTAGACTCATCGGCAAGTATTTGCGAGCAGGCGTTAAGTTTGAAGGTAAGACAGAAGCGACTGATTGTGGTGTTCCACAGGGTAGTCCGCTGTCCCCTTTGTTAGCCAACGTCCTTCTGGATGATCTTGATAAGTACTTGGAAAGCCAAGATGACCGTTTTTCCCGCTATGCGGATGACTTTGTTATCTGTGTTCCCAACCTTAACGTTGGTGAACAGGTCATGGCAGAAGTCGAGGCTTTTCTTGCAACACTCAAGTTACCCATCAATGCAGAAAAGAGCCGTGTAATAGCCGTAAGCGATCTTGCTTTCTTAGGGTTTGTCTTTCGAGGTAAACGTATTGTCTGGAGTCCAAAAGCATTAGCCAACTTCAAAAGACGCATCCGTGAATTAACGGGACATTCTTGGGGAGTGAGCTGGAAATACCGCTATCGGAAACTGCGAGAATACATCACAGGATGGATGAACTATTATGCCCTCAGTGAATACTATCGCCCACTTCCTCTATTGGATCAATGGATACGACGACGCATACGCATGTGTTATTTAAAACAATGGCGTAGACCTCGAACTCGTATTCGTCATTTGATTCGTTTGGGCGTTCCAGTAAGACAGGCAATTTCTATTGGCTTGAGTTCAAAAGGGTATTACCGTTTAGCGAAGACATTTGCAGTTCAAATGGGTTTAACCAATAAATGATTGAAATCACAAGGATTGATATCTATTAAAGACCAGTGGTCAGCGTTCCATTATCCAAATGGCTAATGAACCGCCCTGTGCGGAGCCGCATGCAGGGTGGTGTGGGGAGAGTTAGAGAGAAACTAGCCCTTACCCGATTAGGTTTGGTGATTTTTAGGAGAGAACCAGCAGAGATATATGTGGCGTTTGCTGTAAGAATTGAACTTACAATCTCACCTTCACAAAACATCT
>CAZDMX010000485.1:0-2087 GCA_964506085.1 uncultured Thiothrix sp.
ATTCAGTGCTATAGGCATTCGCAGTAGTTTCAACTGCGTTTTTTAGGTTTAATCACTCTGATGGATCTCGCTACGAGCTACTTTCCGTTCAGGCATAAATTAAAACAACTCTTCCTCAAGCTCCCGATACACAAAATCAATATTCTTTTTGTGGTTCAGCCCATAAAGATTCATATCTTTCCAATCCTCAAATTCGATTGAATCGACAGTTTCTTGCAACTCCTTGTCATTATTAATAGCATCTGTC
Source organism: uncultured Thiothrix sp. (assembly GCA_964506085.1). Taxonomy (GTDB): domain Bacteria; phylum Pseudomonadota; class Gammaproteobacteria; order Thiotrichales; family Thiotrichaceae; genus HyVt-477. The sequence goes on from CAZDMX010000485.1 coordinate 248, forward strand.
ACATCTTTTCGCACTTGCTGCATGTATTGTTGAGTTTGACTCACCATAGAAAAAGGCGAAGTTTGCGCACTGCCATGACCGGGTACTAAAAGCTTGGCATCCGCAAACGTCTTTAATAACCAGCTTTGTGCATCAATAGCTTTTTCAGAATTACCATCAGCCATAAACGTCACACGGTTATGAAAGGCAAGATCAGAAATCCACACTACATCCTCATCTACTTGATGGATAACCAGATCTCCAAAAGAATGATGTGATCCGGTATTGTAAATATCGAAAGTTTTTCCTCCCGTTTTTAATGTCTCTTTTGAATACAGTTCACCTCCAATCAGTTGATCTGGGGTAACCGGTTTAAAACCTTGCATATCAGATTTAATAAAAGTCTCACGATAACTGACTGAATGTTCAATACGATCAGACTCAATATATTTCATGGTGCCTTCATGACCAATAACTGTCACACCACCAAGTTCTCGAAAGGCAATAGCACCATAAGCATGATCAGGATGATTATGAGTCACGATCAGAAATTTAATCGGTTTATCGGTGATGTTTTTAATAGTTGCGATCATACGTTTACCTAATTTAGGCGTACCTAATGAATCAATCACCACCACGCTATCATCGGTAATCACAAAACCCGCATTGCCATTAAAGCCACGATTATTCTCATCAACCTCAGCAATATTTCCGTAAAAGAAATAAGTGTTCGGGGTTAATTGATAGGTATGTAATGGCGCGGTATCAGCAATCGACGCAGCAATGGCAACACTGGGAACTTCCTCAGTATCAATACCTGTGTCGGGGTAGCGTACAATATTGGGCGTTGTACCAAATGCATGCTCAACCTCTTCACGAGTGAATGTTTCAGTCTCATGTTCATCGTTCTCAATGGCCAAGCTGGGTTGTATAGCTTGTTGTTTGTGTGGTTCTGTTGATTGGGTCGCAGGTTCTTCTTGTGTTGTAGACTGTGATTCTTTAAACCCAAAATAGAGCGCCATAGCCAAAACTAGCAATAACAGGATCGGTATAAGTTTATTCATCGTAATGCTCCTCAGTGATATTTTATGTTTAGTTTCCTTCTTTAATATTAGTATACTAACAAGCTATGGATATAAGTGAATACAGACGAGAATATATGCGTGATGGCTTAAGCAGAGAATTGCTTGATGCTGATCCCATCAAACAGTTTGAAACCTGGTTTAAGCAAGCCTGTGAAGTGGATATAGTCGATGCTAACGCAATGAGCCTAGCAACGGTTTCTGTTGAGGGAAAGCCTAGTATACGCACGGTTTTATTAAAAACATTTGATGAACGTGGTTTTGTTTTCTTTACCAACCTGTCGAGCCAAAAATCTGCGGAGATAACAGAGAACCCAAACGTAGCCATCCTTTTTCCATGGACCGAGTTAGAGCGGCAAATAGAAATAACGGGTATCGCAGAAAGAATATCTACTGCTGAATCCTTAAAATATATAGTAACCCGTCCCAGAGGCAGTCAACTAGGTGCTTGGGTATCGCGGCAAAGTAGTGAAGTTTCATCAAGAAAAGTTTTAATGGAAAGACTGGGCAAGCTTAAAGAACGCTTCGCCAAAGGTGAAATCCCCATGCCTGATTTTTGGGGAGGATATCGCGTTATTCCTGAAAAAATTGAGTTTTGGCAGGGTCGGGAAAACCGGTTGCACGATAGGTTTGAGTATTTTAAATCAGCAGCTGGGGAGTGGGATGTTCGACGACTTGCGCCATGAAGTGTTATCAATAAGCATGTCTATATCTACGAGGTTTGATAATCCTAAAAAACGCAGTTGAAACGTAGCGAGAATGACTAGAGTGCTGAAGAT
>CAZDMX010000486.1:0-2067 GCA_964506085.1 uncultured Thiothrix sp.
CTCCAACTCCAACTCCAACTCCAACTCCAACTCCAACTCCAACTCCAACTCCAACCCCGTCTCCTGCTCGGTTTAATTCTGTCGATACCTCTCCTAATGTGAGTGGTGGCGAAATATTGATTGATACTACTAAAAACATAACATGGGTAAATGATACAACTCTTGATCCAAATGGTGACGGCTGCGTATCACCAGGAAATGTAGGGCCTACGGAAGTCGGTCAAGCATTCGGACGTTGTACCACACAGACCTATGCCGGTTTTAATGATTGGCGCGCGCCCACTGCTGCGGAGTTAACAGACTTGATTACATCAGCTCTGGCAGAAGGTGTCACGATGAAATATCTAGTGGCTTTTTGTCCCGCGTTAGTGGGAACGGATGGTGTTGTTAGAACAGAAAATGCGAACGATGCTGTTACTTCCAGTACCTTTTCAAATGTCCCCGCTGGCGGTATTTTAGCTCCAACATTAGCAGGTTTAAATGGTGCCTTTCCGGCAGGTGTAAGATGTCTCAGAGATGGGGTAGAAACAGCAGCTGATCAATCCAGATTCACCTTTGCACGAGCAGATGCCGCAAATGAGGGATCAAAAACGTTAATAGATTCTGTTGCCGAACTAGAATGGATCAATCAGATTGCTTTGGATTCAAATGGTGATGGTTGTGTATCACCCGGAGTTGTGGGGCCAACCGAACCTTCCGCTGATCCCACTAATTTAGGGGGTACTCAAGCTCGTTGTGAAGACCAAAACTTTGCGGGACACGATGATTGGCGCGCACCTACAGCAGATGAGTTATCAACTATCATTTCCACTACTTCAACGACTAGTGGTGTGTCTTTAAAATACCTAATTGCTGGCTGCCCAGCCAACGTCAGTACCACTAACTATGTGAGAACTGAAAATGGTATTACTAATAGCTTCCAAAATGGTGCGGTAGCAGCGGCATTCCCGAATTCAACAGTGGGACAAGAGTTATCAACCACTCAGGCAGGCATGACAGTCAATGGAAACTCAGTACCTTCTGGTGTTAGGTGCGTACGAGATATAACCACTCCATAATTACAGGTTTGCAGTTTTGCTAATGCTGGCAATAGCACTGATCCAAGCAGTTTCTATCCCTTCATTAGCAACTCTGCACACTCTATTTGATTGATTGTGCATCTAAAATATAGTTGACACGTAAGACTATTCAACTCACCTGTTTTTAAAAACAATTATCTCTATGAATAGTTTGACCCGATGCGAACAAATATGGAAACGTAGGTTTTCATCACTTATCGAAGATGATGGTTCGCCAATTATGGAACTTTCAAAACAAAGTAAGATTCTGAATGTAGCTGCTAAACAGCGAATCCTAGTACCTGGCGCCAGCTGTAAAGAATATATTCTGCTAGCTGAAGGACGGTTGCGTATCCAATTTATGACGAAATCAGGAAGGGAAGTGATTCTCTATCACGTCAATCCAGGTGATGATTGTGTGCTCACAACCTCATGCCTGTTTAGTGGGGATAATTTTCCAGTTGAAGCTATAACAGAAACAGATGTGGTAATCATAGCCATACCTGCCAAAGTATTCCATGAAACACTTGAACTCTCTGTTGTTTTTCGCAAGTTTGTTTTTTCAACATTCAGCAAAAGATTGACTGATGTGATTGCACGAATGGAGATGATGTGTTCATCTTCCATCGATTGTCAGCTAGCGAGAACGCTTCTGCAATTGGGTAGCAAACAACCCATAATAAGTATTACTCATCAAGAATTAGCCTCAGAAATCGGCACGGTACGAGAAGTGGTATCACGACATTTAAAGAAATTTGAAATGAATCACTGGATACAGCTAAGACGTGGCAGTATTGAACTAATCCATCCACATGGATTGCGAAACCTGCTTCTGTAAACCACTCCTAAATACCTCCATACTTACAAATTCCTATTAAAGTCTGATGATTATAATGTGTAACTATGGCTGAGACATCTGGTAATCAGGAAAGTATTTGCGGTTTTCATCTCGATAAAGTACAAGCAACCCGCACCCTTCGACAAGCTCAGGGAGCTGCATCAGTGAAAA
>CAZDMX010000487.1:0-2058 GCA_964506085.1 uncultured Thiothrix sp.
GCTCACAAAGCGCCAGAAATGATACCGGTCTTGAACGCGAAAGATTGCTACCTTTAGATGAGGTTATTACTGCGGCACAAGAAGCCAAAGACAGCGGCGCAACACGCTTTTGTATGGGAGCTGCGTGGCGTAATCCAACCGATAAAAGCCTGGAACATGTCGTTGATATGGTAGCCGCCGTTAAAGGCATGGGACTGGAAACTTGCGTGACGCTAGGTATGTTGACAGAAAAACAGACGGATCGCTTGAAATCAGCTGGGCTGGATTATTACAATCATAATCTGGACACCTCTCCTGAGTTTTATGGTCAAGTGATTACAACACGTACCTATCAGGATCGTCTAGACACACTGTCTTATGTTAGAGATGCGGGTATTAATGTCTGCTCAGGTGGAATTTTGGGGCTTGGGGAAAGCGCTCGTGATCGGGCGCGACTTTTGCAAGAACTAGCGAATATGCCTAAGCACCCAGAGTCTGTACCTATTAATGAATTAGTGCGTATTCCGGGTACGCCTCTAGCTGATAACGAAGCTCTAGACTCCTTCGACTTCATCCGTACTATCGCGGTAGCAAGAATTCTGATGCCGAAATCTTATGTTAGATTATCAGCAGGTCGAACCGAAATGAGTGATGAAACACAAGCCATGTGCTTTTTCGCAGGTGCGAATTCAATGTTCTACGGTGACAAGCTATTAACCACACAAAACCCGGAAGAAAGCGCAGATAATTTATTGTTTGCTAAACTAGGCTTAGAGCCAGAGAGACTAAACGCAAGCTAACACAGCATTCACTATGTTCTATACAAAAAACTATGATGTCATTGTAATCGGAGGCGGCCATGCTGGTACAGAAGCCGCACTGGCGGCTGCGCGTATGGGTATGCAAACCTTATTACTCACACATAATATAGAAACCATCGGTCAGATGAGTTGTAACCCTGCTATCGGTGGCATAGGCAAAGGGCATCTAGTCAAAGAAATTGATGCATTGGGTGGCGCGATGGCACATGCTGCTGACAAAGGGGGTATTCAGTTTCGAACCCTAAACTCGCGTAAAGGTCCCGCCGTACGAGCGACTCGCGCACAAGCTGACAGAGTTCGCTACAAAGCGGCTATTCATAAAACAGTAGAAGATCAGCCCAACCTTGACTTGTTTATGCAGGGTGTTGACGATCTTATTATTGAGCATGACAGAATCACAGGTGTTACTACGCAAATGGGGCTTAAATTCAAAGCGTCTGCGGTAGTATTAACAGTAGGCACATTTCTCGCCGGCAAAATCCATATAGGCGATAGCAATCAGCTTGCGGGTCGTGCAGGAGATCCACCTTCTAACGCCCTGTCAAAAAGATTAAGAGAATTACCTTTCCGTGTGGACCGTCTAAAAACAGGCACTCCTGCCAGACTGGATAGCAGAAGTATTGATTACAGTAAACTACAAGAACAACCAGGCGATGAGCCTAGACCGGTGTTCTCATTTTTAGGTAGTGGGGCTGATCATCCACCACAAATACCCTGTCATATCACCTATACGAATGCCACAACGCATGAAATCATTGCCAATGGCATTCCACGCTCGCCACTGTTTACAGGGGCAATAGAAGGCATAGGGCCGCGTTATTGTCCATCTATAGAAGACAAAGTAGTACGCTTTGCTGATCGAGACAGTCATCAGATTTTTGTTGAACCGGAAGGGCTGGATAGCTACGAGGTTTATCCTAATGGCATATCAACCAGTTTACCCTTTGATATACAAGTAGAATTTATCCATTCTATTGTGGGCTTTGAGAATGCCCATATAACCCGCCCAGGGTATGCCATAGAGTATGACTATTTTGATCCGCGAGATCTGCGTGATACGTTAGAAACCAAATACCTCAAAGGCTTGTATTTTGCAGGTCAAATAAATGGTACGACTGGATACGAAGAAGCGGCTGCTCAGGGCTTGCTTGCAGGAACCAATGCCGCGTTATTTATTCAGGAAAAAGAAAGTTGGTCGCCCTTGCGTAGTGAGGCTTATCTAGGCGTATTGGTTGATGACTTGACCACTAATGGCACC
>CAZDMX010000488.1:0-2054 GCA_964506085.1 uncultured Thiothrix sp.
CTTCAGCACTCTAGTCATTCTCGCTACGTTTCAACTGAGTTTTTTAGGTTTAATCACACCGTTTCGTCTATTTTCGTTTAGATGATATCTTGGTAATGCGCAATTGCTGCCCAGACACCCACGCTTTTTTCAAAATTCGTAGCACTTCTTTAGGCATGCCTTCAGGTAGATCAACCGTACTATGATTTTCGTTGATGACTACACGTCCAATATACTGACTTTCAATTTCAGCTTCATTGGCGATTGCGCCGACGATGTTGCCTGGTTTAACATCGTGCTGCCTGCCAACTTCCAGTCGAAAGCGCTCCATGCCTTTTGGCAATTCTTGCTGGTCTTGATCGGGCCTTTTACGTTTGTTATCACGGTCTCGGCCACGATTATTATCTCGATCACGTCCTCTGTGATTGTTTTTAGAACGATCATCACGTTCAAAGCGCTCGTTCCTTTCTTGTCGCTGCTTACGTCGAGGTTCATCTTTAAGAAACAAGGGTGATGCACCTTGTGCCAGCTTCACCAAAGCAGTCGCGATTTCAATGGCAGGAATGTTATGTTCTAGCTGATATTCCTCAACAATCTGCCTATATTTATCCATGTTTTCTTCAACGCCTAGCGCTTCGGAGATTTTGTCTTTAAAGCGTTCCACACGAATGGTATTGATATCATGGGTTGAAGGCAGCTGCATACGTTCTATAGGCTGGTTTGTCGCACGTTCAATATTCTTTAGCATACGCATTTCACGTGGTGCTACAAAAAGAATAGCTTCGCCACTTCTACCGGCTCTACCCGTACGCCCAATACGATGGATATAGGATTCAGTATCGTGCGGGATATCATAGTTGATAACATGGCTAATACGATCTACATCCAAGCCACGTGCTACCACATCAGTAGCCACCAAAATATCCAGCCTGCCTTGCTTTAGTTTATTAACAATTTGCTCACGCTGATTCTGTTGAATATCACCATTAAGGGCAGCAGAGGCATAACCTCTGGCTTTTAATCGGTCATCCAGATCCAATGTGGCATTTTTAGTTCTGACGAAAATAATGACACCTTCAAAGGGTTCGGATTCCAAAATACGGGTTAAAGCATCCAGCTTATGTAAGCCGCTAACTTTCCACATGCGCTGACGGATAGTAGAAGCAGTAGCTGTCTTTAACTTAATGATGATTTCAACAGGCTTATCCATAAAACGAGAAGCAATATGTCGAATCTGCTTGGGCATTGTTGCCGAGAATAGGGCAATTTGATGCTTGTTAGGGATTTCCTCAAGAACCCATTCAACATCATCTATAAAGCCCATACGCAACATTTCATCGGCCTCGTCTAGTACCAGACATTGCAGGTTGTCCAGTTTGAGACTCTTGCGACGCATGTGATCCATTACCCGGCCTGGTGTGCCTACGACCACATGTACACCACGTTTCAACTGTCGTAGCTGAATGTCGTAGCTTTGACCGCCATAGATAGGAAGAATATGTAAGCCTTTAATATATTTTGCATATTTCTGAAAGGCTTCTGCCACTTGTATGGCAAGCTCTCTAGTGGGAGCAAGCACCATGACTTGTGGGTTTTTATTGCTTACATCAATATTGGACAATAACGGTAAGGCAAATGCGGCTGTTTTACCCGTACCTGTTTGCGCCTGACCGAGTAAATCTTTACCCGCTAATAAGGGTGGAATAGTTTTTTGCTGGATAGGGGTTGGTACTTCGTAGCCTACTTCGTCTAGAGCCTTCATCAGAGGTTCTGCAAGGTTTAAATCTTTGAAAGAGGGCTTAGGGGTTTCAATATCAGTATCAGTATCAGTATTTTCAGTCGGCATGGGCATAAGAAGTCGTTAAAATAACAGGGGAAGCTACTTTAACAGTTATTAATATACTTATCTTCTAATTTAAAATTTATTTGTTAGTTATCGTTTCGTTACTATCCAGTATCTTGTTATCAGATTGCTGAATGTTCTGCTCTAATTGTTTTGGTTCTAGTTCCGGTGCGATACTTCGTGTCACAAACATCAACAAACTAATAACCACCAGTAATAAAGCAGATCCCGC
>CAZDMX010000489.1:0-2052 GCA_964506085.1 uncultured Thiothrix sp.
TTGCCGTGTTTCTGGCGAACTGAAACTGGATGGTGAAGATATTTATGCGAAAGAACAAGATCCTGTTTTATTACGTTCCCGTGTGGGCATTGTGTTCCAGAAGCCCAATCCTTTTCCAAAATCTATTTATGACAATGTTGCCTATGGAGCGCGTTTGCATGGTTTAACTTCTAACCGCTCGGAGCTTGATGACTTAGTGGAAAAAAGCCTTACTCGTGCTGGCTTGTTTAAAGAAGTTAAGGATGATCTACATAAACCAGGAACGGGCTTGTCAGGTGGTCAACAGCAACGTTTATGCATTGCTCGTACTATTGCGGTTGATCCAGAAGTAATTTTGATGGATGAGCCCACTTCAGCACTTGACCCTATAGCAACCGCTTTAATAGAAGAACTCATGATTGAACTCAGTGCAAAATATACCATTGCTATCGTGACGCACTCTATGCAGCAAGCAGCACGGGTGTCTTCACGAACTGCCTATTTCCATTTGGGAAAACTGGTTGAAGTGAACGATACGGATACCGTCTTTACCAATCCAGAACACCAGCTTACCGAGAATTATATTACGGGACGTTTCGGCTAATTCATTATTATAAATTCTGATATTAAACAGGTAAAACCTATGGAACTCGGACAACATATTTCACAACGCTACAACGAAGAGCTCGAAAACATTCGTAATAAAGTTCTCACCATGGGGGGAATTGTAGAAAAGCAAACAAGCCTAGCTATTAAAGCTTTGTTAGAGCGTGATGGCGAATTAGCTAAGGATATTGCGGCATCTGATGATATTGTGAATCAAATGGAAGTTGAAATTGATGAAGAGTGCGTACACGTCATTGCTTGCCGACAACCTGCCGCAGGTGATTTGCGACTGGTCATAGCCGTTGTAAAAGTCATCACAGATCTGGAACGTATCGGTGATGAAGCTGCTAAAATTGGTCAGTATTCCGCGAAGCTTGCTAAAAAAGAAACGGTTACAGGTATGCATGCTGAACTATCCCATCTCAGTCAACTGGTCATGAGTATGCTACAAGACTCACTCGATGCATTTGCTCGCTTAGATGCTGAACAGGCTATGCAGATTTTAAGTAAAGACATTAATCTTAATAAAGAATTTAATGTTATTTCAAGATTATCTATTACCCATATGATGGAAGACCCGCGCAATATCAAACATGCCTTGCGTGTCAATTGGTGCGCTCGATCATTAGAACGTATTGGCGCGCACTCACAAAATATTTGTGAGTATGTTATTTATCTCGTGAATGGAAAAGATATACGCCATAGCAATTTAGAGCATGTGCGTAGCAAATACTTCCCTGATAGCTAATCACTTTAGGATAATTGCTATGTTTACTCTTTTAATTGTTGAAGATGATCGTGCCATCAGCGATATGCTGACCATGTTTCTTCGCACTAAAAAATATACGGTTAATGTGGCAGAGGATGGTAGCCAAGCGCTGACTGCATTGAGTGAAACCACACCTGATATTATGTTGTTAGACTGGATGCTCCCGGATACCAATGGCCCGGATTTAATAAAAAAAATCCGTAATAACCCAGTCTACAAAAAGCTTCCTATTTTGATGCTCACCGCAAAGGCTGAAGAGAGCGATAAAATAAAGGGGCTGGATATGGGCGCTGATGATTACATGACCAAGCCTGTTTCCTTGCAAGAACTGGGTGCCCGTATTCGAGCGTTAATACGTCGCTCACAGGGCTTAAATGAACATAATGTGATCCAGCATGGCTCCATCATTCTTGATCCTGAAAACAAAGCGCTATCGATTCATGGCGGTCATGTGAAAATAGGCAGTACTGAATTCCGTTTACTACATTTCTTTATGATGAACCCTGATCGTCTTTATAGTCGAGGGCAATTACTCGATAGCGTGTGGGGGCAAAGCACCTTTATAGAAGAACGTACCGTGGATACGCATATTATGCGGTTACGCAAAATACTAAAACCGCACGGTGTTGATGCACAACTAGAAACCATGCGGAGCGTTGGTTATCGTTTTATAGGGTCTGTTGATGGATCATGAATAC
>CAZDMX010000490.1:0-2045 GCA_964506085.1 uncultured Thiothrix sp.
AACCGCCGTTTTTGTAAAAAATTCCATCGCCATATACTCCGCACAAAAATAGTTTGCAGGTTAAATCCGCCTCAGATATCATTAAAGTGATCTAGCCTTTTCTGTTACATCAGCTAAATTTTCTATCTCATATAGACCCATATATTGATAACCACAATTAAATATTTTCAAATAAAAACTTAAAAAGTTTATTTAAGAAGGTAAGGTTCCCAAAATCCTTCATCATAACGCTCCCACGCGTGGCATCCAAAAGGAAGCTTATTATTGTTTAGTTCATAACAATATTTAGGAACGATTTCGAAAGCAAACTCAAGCGCTTCTTCAACCTCAGGAACCGTATAGTTCGGTACGTAGTGGGTAGCTCTGGTAATCAAAAAAACCTCTTCGCTTCTTTTCCAATCAGCAATTTCCCATTTAATACTATTAAACCGCTTGAAGAATCCTAAAAAGAAATTAGGCATACATATAAGCTTTCGAAAGAATCCTTGATTGCCATATTTATATGACCAGCAATCAAAAACATTATAGGCATAACGATCGGAATCAAAAAGGTTAATAAAGGTATCAATTTTTTTTAGTGAGAAACCACTATTCCCAACCTTCCCCTCGTAAATGCTGCCTTTATTAGGCGAGTCATCGTGCCTTACCCAAGGTGCTCCGATAAAATCATAGCCCTTTTCGCACCAGTCGAGCAATTGATCTGAAAATGCAAGCGCGTCTAAATGATAAGTTAACATGTATTCGTATTCACCAAACGTCTTATAAAACCCGCTTGACATTACCAGTCTCTGATAATTTTCGACGCTACCGAAATATTTGGCACTGAACCGCTTTATTTCCAGCCCAGGAAACTCCACACCCAACCCTTCCGGCGCCACAATAAAAATGTCGTGGTGCCCGAGATATTTCTTCAGATGCTTTAACGATAATTCTTCGCCAGATGTTAGCTCCGATCGATTCGATATAGGCACCACTATTACTACTTTCTTTTTATTCATTCCAACTCATTATTTATAAATTTCGCTATATGCCCACGCAGAGAACCACTGTTAGAGGCAGCTAGAATTAACCACGACCTGACATTCTAGCGGCAAATTAGTCGTAAATATTAGAGTCAAAAAGCAGATCTACAAGATTCACTCCTTGCCCTGATTCCGTGCAACTCCGCACACCAGCCCAGATCGTATAATATTATTAGTGGGTTTCACCCACCAACAACCGTCACCTGTTATTAATCCTAAACTTCCGTCCCAGCAGAGGCTTTACCAATCTGACTATCAGGTTTTTCGACAATCTCTTGTGTAAGTTTTCATACACAGTCAATTGATCTGCCATCCGCTCCAGATGTTTTCTAACATATTTCTCCCCGCCTGCCCGTGTTACCACTAATGCGCAATCAACTTTCATCCGATTAATGAGTGCCGTTGTCTTAGCTTCTTCGTGGACCAGGGCAGTAGACAAGAGTTTGTCAATTTTCTGAAAGCTAAATTTTTTAGCCATCTTCAGCCATAAATCCACATCCAGTGCAATATCAATACTTTCGTCCAATGGACCCGCTTCATTCCACGCCAAACGACGAAAGAAGCATGAAGGCTGCATAAAATTTCCACCATCCATCCATCCGCAAAAGCGCTCGAAAGTCAGCTCATCGGGTTCTTTATAGTAAACGGTGTTATCAGATATATCGGCCTTCCTGCCATGGCCAACGAATACTGCAGCCTGCGGATGCTGCACCGATGCTTTAGCAACCGTTGCCAGCGCTCCGGGCTCCAGACGATCATCCGAATTCAACCAGGCATAAATGTCCCCAGACATATTGGCAAAACCTTTATTGATAGCATGAGACTGCCCATTGTCTTTTTCGCTCACCCAGTACGTTAGATGCTTCTCATAGCGTTTGATCACTTCAACACTGTTATCAGTGCTGCCACCATCTATCACCACATATTCGAGATTAGGATAGTTTTGATTCAGTACAGACTGAATTGTTGCTTCTAGGTATCTGCCTTGATTATAGGATGGCGTCACTATTGACATCTTCGGAA
>CAZDMX010000491.1:0-2041 GCA_964506085.1 uncultured Thiothrix sp.
GTTACGTTGGGGTTCGTGCCTCACCCACAACCTACATAATCTACTTTTGCGACACCCTTCTGCTAGATGGAAGGTATTTGTGTTTTGTGAATGGCAAACTAATTAAGAAGAGAATAAGAGATATAATAAAATGCTGGTATTTTCTGACCTTGCGATCCGTCGCGGTTCTCGGCAGTTATTGTCAGGTGTTACTTTTAGTATTCACCCACAACAAAAAGTCGGCTTAACCGGAGCCAATGGCACGGGCAAGTCCACCCTGTTTGCATTAATGATGGGGCAAATTGATACTGACGAAGGTAGTTTTAGCATGCCTCCCGCATGGGTAATCGCTCATGTTAAACAGGAAACCCCTAGTACTGACATCACGGCGCTGGATTATACGTTACAAGGTGATACGGAATACACCGCCTTACAAGAGCAGCTTGCTACTGCTGACGATGAGCATTTGGGCGAGATACATGCCAAGCTGGATGCTATCGACGGCTACACCGCAATCAGCCGAGCCTCTATTTTGTTGCATGGTTTGGGCTTCACTAATGACCAAATCAGGCAGCCGGTAAAACGCTTCTCAGGTGGTTGGCGTATGCGTCTTAATCTGGCTCAAGCGCTCATGTGCCGATCAGACTTGCTGTTGTTAGATGAGCCTACCAACCATTTAGACCTTGATGCAGTTATCTGGTTACAAAGCTGGTTAGATGCTTATCAAGGCACCTTGATTCTTATCTCGCATGACCGTGAATTTCTTGATGGAACCGTTAGTTATATAGCTCATATAGAACATGAGAATATTTCTCTATTTACAGGAAATTACTCAGCTTTTGAAATAATCCGTGCAGAGCAGTTAAGCCAGCAGCAAAGTGCTTATGAAAAACAGAAACGCGAGATTGATCACATGCAAGCTTTTGTAGATCGCTTTCGTGTGCAGGCTACAAAAGCCAAGCAAGCACAAAGTCGCATTAAAGCATTAGAAAGAATGCAGACCATTGCTCCAGCACATGTTGATTCACCTTTTCATATGAAGTTTTTTGAGCCAGAGAAGCTACCTGATCGACTGCTAACTATTAGAGATACCACATTGGGCTATGGCGAGACGGTTGTAGTCGATGATGTGAAACTAGATTTATTGCCGGGTGACAGGGTAGGGCTGATTGGTCCAAATGGAGCAGGCAAGTCAACTATTATAAAATACTTGGCGGGAGAATTAAAAGCGATAGCTGAAGACTCATCACAAGCGAAAGACCTAAAGATAGGATATTTCGCGCAGCACCAGCTTGATCAACTAGACCCTGAACAATCAGCGCTTGAACATGTGCGCCAGTTAGACAAAAAAGCGCGAGAACAAGAATTGCGTAATTATCTGGGCGGGTATGGTTTTACAGGTGACAGGGTAGATGAGCCAGTAGCTCCTTTTTCGGGTGGCGAGAAAGCACGTTTGGCATTGGCGCTGATTGTTTATGAAAAACCTAATCTACTCTTATTGGATGAGCCTACCAATCATCTGGATTTGGAAATGCGTCATGCGCTAACAATTGCATTGCAAGAATATACCGGTGCTATTGTAGTCGTTTCCCATGATAGGCACTTGCTAAAAACGGTGACGGATGAGTTGATTATGATCAGTCACGGCAAAGCTGAGGCTTATGAGGGTGATCTGGATGATTATGCCGTTTGGATCCAAAATAAAAATAAGCAACAGGCAGAAGTAGACAGTAGCAGTGCTATATTAGATGGCGCGAGATTAAATGGCACGAGTAGTAACACCGCAGTCAGTAAGAAAGAACAACGAAAATTAGATGCTGAGAAACGTCTAAAACTAAAACCACTAACCAATAAAATCAAAAAGTTAGAAACAATGCTTGATAAGCTAAATAAACAAAAACAAGCCATAGAAGTAAGGCTATCTGATAGCACTATTTATCAAGATAGTAATAAAAACAAGCTTAAGGCACTGCTAGCTGATAAAACAACAGTCGATCAAGACCTTGATGAAACTGAAAGCGAATGGATGGAAATTAGTGAAGTTTTAGAGACAGACTCCTAG
>CAZDMX010000492.1:0-2032 GCA_964506085.1 uncultured Thiothrix sp.
GACGTGCGCTTCGATATAGCGATGGTCATTGAGTCAGACGCTCTATAAAAATTGGCTGGCATTCGCTCCCATTCATAACCCGTATATGCCGCTATCTCACCTATTTGTGGATGAACAGGGGCTGCATCAGTTTTGAACTCCATGCGCATGGGACTATTTAACGTTATCGGAGTCGAACCACTCTGAGGAAGAAATTCGATGTTATAGGCAGAACTTGCGGCTGTTTGATTGACATCCGTTGGAGCAGGGTTTGCTACAGGTGTAACGGTTAAGTTTGCACTATCTGATAAAGCACCCGCCGGAACGATAATCCTAATATTATTATCAGGGTCAGAGAACTCACCACCCACAGAAGCCGTGATGCGTTCTTGAATAAGAGCCGTTGAATTTGAACTACCTCCACAGGCCACTAAAATGCTCGCTAACGAAAATAACAGCAGCCCTCTTAAATATTTTAAAAAATTATTGGTTTGATACTTCATAACATACCTCCTAGCATTGGAGGTTCAGGCTATCAGATTAGATTGTTTTTCTCAGTGACTTAGTCACACAGACTCAACTATAAAACTACCTGATTACCCACATGTCTAAGCTTAAATTTAATAGAAGTGCCATTGTTCCGACCCTTCGACAGGCTCAGGGCGCTACAGTAGCAGTATCCTGAGCCTGTCGAAGGGTACGGAATACGTGCACAATATCGGCAACCATGCTCCTTATAACCTATTGTTCTATTAAGTTATTTAAAAATAGGCTTAGACATGTGGGTAATCAGGTAAAACTATAAAGTAGCATTACAGAAGGATAGTGGGTTAAACCTGTGTTTACATTACTTTGCGTTCAACTGCGCTTTCAGATGAAAATATCCTATCCGAGGTTAACTATCATGTAGACCCAGTGAATACTCAAGACCCGAAAGCAACTCATCTTTTGAAACGGTACTACCAGAATGAGTATCCACCGTTTGCATCCTTTCTGTTGGATAAAGAATACTCATATCGTCATAACCGTCTTCAGAAGCGAATCCTCATGGCTCTGCCATTAGAGCCTAAAAGCCGAACACCAAGGTCTGCCTTGGTGCTAAAATATCTCAAGTAAGTGCCATTCTATACTGACCCACTTATTTCTTACGATCACAAATAAGTTTCAACCACTAGGAATTAGTTGCTTACCAAAATCCCTGTAATTTATTAATTCTTTACGTGAATGTTTACAAGCGCAACCCGATGAAGACCAAAAAGGCACTTTATGATAAATGAGTTAAATATCGGATGGCTCTTATTGCTATTAGATCTGGGCATTATTGCGGTACTGATTCCAACGGTTATTCTGCAACGACGAGAATCAGGAGCAACATTGGCATGGATTCTGGTTATTGTATTGATTCCGTTTCTTGGTTTGCTCAGCTTCTGGCTATTTGGCACGACTCGACTTTATCTACGCCGTCGCAAGAGGTTAAAGAGTGAGACTTATCTCGCTCCTGCGCTCCATAAGTTACAAACACCCTTATCAACTGATCTGGACGTGGAGAACTTACCTCCCTCCTTATTAGTGCTGGCTGAAAAGCTGGGCTCAGATGGGCCACGACCTGGCAACAAAATAACGCTGTATCGCCAAGGTGTTGAGGCTTTTGATGCGCTTGAAAAAGCGTTTGATCAGTCACGCCATCATATCCATTTGGTTTACTACACCTGGGAGCCGGATACCACTGGGAAGCGTCTACGAGATGCCTTGATAAGAGCTTGTCAGCGTGGCGTTGAAGTGCGACTACTGATTGATGATGTGGGTTCGCATGGTGTTCGACAGCGGTTTTTCGACAGTCTGGTACAAGCAGGAGGTCAGGTCGAACGCTTTCTTCCCGTTAATCCACTCAGTCGGCAACTGTCATTGAACAACCGCAACCATCGAAAGATTGTGGTGGTGGATGGCAATATCGGCTTTACGGGTGGCATGAATGTGGGTGATGTCTATGCTGGGCTAGGTGAGCCTTGGCTGGATTTACATGCACGACTCTGTGGTTCAGTTGTCCCTTCTT
>CAZDMX010000493.1:0-2031 GCA_964506085.1 uncultured Thiothrix sp.
GTGTTGATCGTCTGGCTAGATCAATGCACGATCTACAGGTTATCATCAAGCAACTTAAAGACGGTGGTATTGATCTTAAAGCTACAGAGCAACCTATCGACACATCAACTCCAGCAGGAAAAGCCTTTTTTGATATGTTGGGTGTATTCGCTGAGTTTGAAACCAACTTAAGGAAAGAAAGACAGCTTGAAGGTATCGCACGGGCAAAAGCAGAAGGTAAGTATAAAGGACGTACACCAACGGCAAGAGCTAAGGCTGATGAAGTTATGGAGCTTCTAAAGTCTGGCATGGATAAAAAAGAAATAGCGGATAGGCTGAGTATTGGTATTGCATCGGTGTATCGTATTATCAAATCTAACAAAGTGGAGGTGTAACAAATGAAGGGCTACTTAGACAGGCTGCAAGGAACTAATGGCGATGCTTTTAATAAAATGGCTGAGGATGTGCAAAGTCATTTTAGAGAGTATGAGGTTGAAATTAGAGCGGATGAACGTCAAAAGGTAATTGATGAACTTAAAGAGGAGGGTAGGTTGAAACCTGAATCTGGAAGTTAAACCTATCATTACCAATCATAGAGCCTCGCATTGTCAGGGCTTTTTTATGGGGAATATAAATACCTTTCATAAATTATATGAATTTACTCGTTTCGTTTATTTCGTTTATTATCTATACTCTGTTTTCATACAGGAGAATTAACAATGTCATTATCTAACTTTCAAATACCTACAGAAGAAGAGGCGGAACTAGCTACTGAAAGTAGTCGTTTGCTTGCTGCTTGCATTGGTAAAGGCGATACAGCCTGTCTGCGGATCATTGATGGTGAGCAGGACTTAAAAATACCTATCAAAGCAATTAGGTTGCTTGTTGATATTTTAGATTCTATGGCTAGGGGAGATGCTGTTTCTTTAGTTCCAGTTCATGCGGAACTAACAACACAGCAAGCCGCTAATATACTGAATGTTTCTAGACCATACTTGGTGAAGCTATTAGAAAATAAAGAAATCCCTTTTCATAAATCTGGGGTAAGGCGAAAAGTCTATTTTCAAGATTTAATGAAGTATAAAGAGGATCAAGATAAAAGAAGTAACGATGCTCTAAATAAGCTCACAAAAGAAGCTCAAGAGCTTGGTATGGGATATTAATGGGGGATATGTCTGCATCAAACTTTACTGTTTTATATGATGCGAATGTTTTATATCCAGCGCCTTTAAGAGATTTGCTTATTCGATTGGCGACAAAAGGAATCTTTCGGGCTAAATGGACTGAACAAATACATGATGAGTGGATTCGTAATGTAGTAAAGAACCGTAAAGATTTAAGTCGTGAAAGCCTTGAGAGGACAGCGGCATTGATGGATTCTGCTGTGCCTGATTCATTGGTGTTAGGGTATGAGCCTCTTATTCATGGATTGGAATTACCTGATGAAGATGATAGGCATGTATTAGCGTCTGCAATAAAGGGACAAGCAGAGGTTATAGTAACTTTTAATCAGAAAGACTTTCCTAAAGATTACCTTGAGCAGTTCGATATCTGGACACAGCATCCTGATGAATTTATAGGGCACGTAATAGATTTACACCCTGATGTAATAATACTGGCAGCGAAGGAACAAAGGCTAAATCTAAATAACCCGAAAGTATCAATTAATGAATTCATAGATACACTGTTGCACCAGCAGTTGCCTACAACGGCTACTTTCCTCAGTAATCATAGAGAATTACTTGAGTTATAGTTGCTGGCGAGTGGGGTATAAATAGGGGTATTTTATTTATCTGTATTTTAAGTTATTGATAAAGCTAATAGTGTGACTCCGGCCATCGCACCAAAATTTAGTTTGCAGAAGTTCGTAAACGTCCATAAGCCCGCATAGTAGCGGGCTTTTTTGTGCCTATTTATAAATAGTTAGTCCGTAGTAGTTCAGGATAGTATGTTCACATCCGCACTATTCTATGGGTATGCTTTGGGGTATGGGCTTCATTCGTAGTCACTCTACGGGTGAAGTCAGAATTTTCCAGAAAACCTTTAGATTCA
>CAZDMX010000494.1:0-2031 GCA_964506085.1 uncultured Thiothrix sp.
ATGTGGATCACCGAGATATTATAGAAGGTATCCTTAAGGTTATTTCACAGCTTAGCCTAGATAGGGGATTGCCTGTGATTTTTCCAGTACATCCCCGGACTAAGAAAATGATTGAGAAGTTTGGCCTTGATCGTTATTTCTCTAATGAGGGTAAATCTAAGGGGATTATTGTTAGTAAGCCTTTGGGATATCTTGAGTTTTTGCACCTTGTTATGAATTCTAAGATTGTATTAACAGATAGTGGAGGTATTCAGGAGGAAACAACCGTATTGGGGATACCTTGTATCACCATGCGAGAGAATACTGAGCGTCCTATTACTTGTGAAATAGGGACGAATACCTTGGTTGGCAGTGATCCGACTGATATTTTAAATGCAACAATTGCTGCACTCGAAGATTCTAGGAATGGTAGAGTGCCTGAAATGTGGGATGGAAAAGCGGCTGAGCGTATTGTTGACGTATTGAACTCTGTTAATAATGGATAATCTAACCTGTTTTAAGGCTTATGATATTCGTGGTGAGCTAGGTGCTGAATTAAACGAAGATATTGCCTATCGTATAGGTCGTGCTTATGGTGAGTATTTGAAGCCAGATAAAGTGGTAGTTGGCGGGGATGTGCGTTTAACTTCTGAGGCACTAAAACAATCACTTTCTAACGGGCTTATGGATGCAGGAGTCAATGTCGTAGATCTTGGTATGACAGGTACAGAGGAAATCTATTTTGCTACCTCGTTTTTGAAAGTAGATGGAGGGATTGAGGTAACAGCGAGCCATAACCCTATGAACTTCAATGGTATGAAGTTGGTTCGAGAAGATTCCAAACCCATTAGCGGTGATACGGGTTTGCGGGATATCCAGCGACTAGCTGAAGACAATGATTTCCCTCCGGTTACCAAGCGCGGGAAGTTAACTCAGCATTCATGTATGCAAGCTTATATTGAACATTTGTTCAGCTATATTGACTTAAGTAGGCTGAAGCCAATGAAGCTAGTGGTTAATGCAGGTAATGGTACAGCTGGCCCAGTACTTGATGCGATTGAAATAGAATTTAAGCAGCGCGGAATAGCTATCGAATTTATCAAGGTACATCATCAGCCGGACGGTAGTTTTCCTAATGGGATTCCTAATCCTCTATTACCAGAAAACCGTTCAGCTACAGCGGATGCAGTGGTTGAACATCAAGCGGATATGGGTATTGCTTGGGATGGTGATTTTGATCGTTGCTTTTTGTTTGATGAGAAAGGGCGGTTTATAGAAGGTTATTATATCGTCGGTTTGCTAGCAGAAGCTTTTTTATCGCAATACTCAGGTGCAAAGATTATCCATGATCCACGTCTGACTTGGAATACTATTGATTTGGTTGAATCCAATGGTGGTGTTCCAGTGTTATGTAAGACAGGTCACGCTTTCATTAAAGAACGTATGCGTGAAGAAAACGCTGTTTATGGTGGGGAGATGAGTGCGCATCATTATTTTCGTGACTTTGCCTATTGTGATAGCGGCATGATACCTTGGTTATTGGTGGCGGATTTAGTTTCAAATAAGAATACTCAACTTTCTAAACTGGTTGATGATCGAATTGAAGCTTATCCTTCATCGGGTGAAATTAACTTCATTGTTAAAGATACCGCTAAGACAATCAAGAATATAGTTGATCAGTATGAAACTGATGCATTGGTTAAGGACGAAACAGATGGTGTAAGTCTGGAATTCGAGAACTGGCGATTTAATTTACGTTCCTCAAATACTGAGCCGGTTATTCGACTAAATGTTGAATCAAGAGGGGATCAGTTATTAATGGAAGATATGACTGAGCAACTGATATCATCTATAAACAAAATATAGTTGCATAATTTTTTTTGAATAGATTAAAACAAATATATACAAATTATAAGACAGGGCTGTCCAATGTTGATTTCATTTATTATCACCGCTATATTATCTTCGTCTTTGATATTATTACTAATTCACTATGCTCCAAAACTGGGTTTGGTTGCGATTCCAAACAAACGGAGTATGCACCAAAGCATG
>CAZDMX010000495.1:0-2027 GCA_964506085.1 uncultured Thiothrix sp.
GCTTGCGTAACAACAAGACCATCCGCACCCTCAAATACTTTACGATGCAAAAACAAAATAGCTAAGTTTTTAAGTATACGTTTTTCTTCAATGGTATAACCAACAAGCAACGGCAGAGAAGCAAACGCTCGGCCCCATTCAGCTTGAGTAACCACCGAGCGTTTGATAATGCGGTTATTAAACCAGTTTCGGATAAATTGAATCATTGCTTTAATTATTAATTTTCTTATTTATAACACCTGAAACGGGGGGCTATTTCATAGGGATCAGAGAGGAATGGTACTTACATAAGCAATAAGCTACAACCCAGTCATTGCGAGGAACGAAGCAATCTCCTGTAGATAGCACCGTGTCCTAATAGAGATTGCCGCGCTACCGCTCGCAATGACGAGTTTTTTGGCTTAAGTAAGTGCCATTCGGATCAGAGAGCAATTAATTCTATATTAGAGACAATTTCTCTCTGAGCCCGTTTTTTGTTAAGCACGTTCTATTGCTTCATAAAACAATCGAATTAACGGTGCATAGCGCCCATGAGCCATGGCATGTTCCATCGCAGCGTAATACATTGCGCGATTTTTACCATCAAATATAGGTGGCATTAAACGCGCGTTCAAACACTGTATCATTACCAAGGCTCTACCTACACGCCCATTACCATCACCAAAGGGATGAATTGCAATAAAGTATGCATGTGCTTTAGCAATTTCTTCCAATGTTGCGGCTTCTTTCATCTTAAATACCCAACGGTTCATTTCTTCGGGTATATCTTCAGGCAAAGTTGTATCGACACCTTCTAACTTACCCATTACACGAATATTTTTAGAATAGAAGCCCACATTCTCATGAACACCCCGCATAAAATCAGCGTGTAATGAGCGAATCCCTTCCTCCGAAATACTCATCGTTTCTTTATTAGTAACAATTTTTTGCCAAATCCATTTATGCGTTACATAAGTATTAAATGCCTCATGAAAGGTTTGCCTATCCATATTTTTGGGTAACTTTTTTTCATCAATGACTTTATCAAAATCCGCCTTTGCTATATCCGTTTCAATTTCAATCGTGCCATAACTCAAGCGACGTAGAAAAGGCATCAACAAATTGTCGTTGTTGGCAAATTCATCGGGTAACAATATGGGCGAGAAGGACTGCTTAGGGTCGTCCCACTCTGGAACTAAGACATGTTTGCAATACAAGACATCTATATCCAGACGATGTTCCGCTTTAATCGAATTAGGCTTATCCCGCCAATTGGGAAGTGTTCTCCTAGAAACGCCTATCGCTTCTGCTAATTTTGTCGAGTACTCGAAAATTGCCTGCAACGCATCTAACTTCTCTATATATCTGATTTTATTGTATTTCATACTACCTACTCTTTTAAATACCCTTTATAAAGATAGTAGACCACGTGAGAAGCAATAGCAATATTTACCTATTTGCTTCTCATTCCATTTCCCATAGCATTGCCACTATAAAAAAGTTAAAGTTCATTGACTCCCTACTAATAATCAGTAAAGATGTCAAAACATGCCAAAAATCAATTTTAATCTATGTCTTATCCTTGCTAGCTTATTGTTTAGTTCAACAGCGTTTGCATCCGATATCGTTATCCTGCTAGAGCAAAAACAAGCACCTGCAGGCGTGGTTTTTGAAATCGTCAGTGATGACGAGGACTTCTTAGAAGAACTGCTACCTACCTTAAAAAAGGATATAGAAAAATTACGCCAACGCTTCCCCAACCTACCCATTGCCGTCGTTACTCACGGTAAAGAACAGTTTTCCTTAATAACAGCTAACAGCAAAACAGAGCAAACGACCCATTCTTTGGTAAAAAATCTAGTGAAGTCAAATGACATCGACTTTCATGTATGCGAAACACACGCTAGCTGGTATGGCATAGCGCCAGAAGACTTTCCCGACTACATAGATGTTAGCGCTACAGCTCCGGCACAAATTAATGATTACCAAGAAATGGGATATGAATTGATTGTTTTAACTGATTGAATGGTTTCCGATTAAGGGTTCAA
>CAZDMX010000496.1:0-1257 GCA_964506085.1 uncultured Thiothrix sp.
TGCCTAAAAATGGCTTGCTATCTTGCAATGGCTTGAACTGCCCTTGTCCTTTTACTTGCCAGCTACAGTGTTCATAGTTTTTATAACGCCCTGCCCCAGCTTCAAACATGGCATTTTTAACCACCTCACAATGTGATTCAGGAATATAAATAATAAGCTGATACAGATTATTCATCATTGTATAATGATCCACTTATGGATATTAACTTTAAACACGCGGTTATCCTGCTTCTTATCTGGTGTGGCTATTTTATAGTGCATTCGTTATTGGCATCGTTACCTGTTAAACACTTCGTAGCCACACGTTGTAAACAATGTATGACGTTCTATCGCTTAGGCTTTAATGCCTCGGCTATTATATTCTTGTTTGTGCCTTTTTTCATACTATCAATGTGGCGTACTGAACCTCTATGGCAGTGGCAAGGGACTATATTGTGGGTGATGAATACAATCGCACTACTGTGTATTATTCTATTCCTTATTACACTACGTTATTACGATATGAAAGAATTTTTAGGCTTTCGACAATTAAGCGAGCAACAAACCTCCGTTGAAGATCAGGAACATTTTCAACTATCACCCTTTCATCGCTATGTGCGACATCCATGGTATTTTCTGGCCATTGTTATACTCTGGACACGCAGTATGGATGTGATGATGTTAGTCAGTGTGATTGCAATGACAGGCTATTTTATCATTGGATCACGTTTTGAAGAACGCAAGCTAGTGACTTACCACGGCGATATTTATCGTCGATATATGAAAAAAGTACCGGGTATATTTCCATTACCCTGGAAATATTTACGTGCTGGAGAAGAAGTATGACGGAACAAATAAATCAACAAAACGCTGCTACACAAAAAAGCACACATAAAAAACTACGTGGCAAAGACAAGGTTGCCCGCATACCAATCAAAGTAGTACCCAGCACAGAGATTAAACGTAAACCCAAATGGATTCGAGCACAAGCACCCGTAAGCCGTGAAGTGCGTGAACTTAAAAAAGTATTACGCGAACAAAAATTACATACTGTCTGCGAAGAAGCTTCTTGCCCCAATCTAGGGGAGTGTTTCACTCATGGAACCGCTACTTTTATGATAATGGGAGATATTTGTACGCGCCGTTGTCCTTTTTGCGATGTTGCACATGGCAAACCTGACCCATTAGACCAACAAGAACCCATACATCTGGCAGAAACCATCAAAGCCATGAAATTAAAATATGTGGTGATTACCTCTGTAGACCGCGACGATCTTC
>CAZDMX010000496.1:1276-2014 GCA_964506085.1 uncultured Thiothrix sp.
GGACATTTTGTAGATTGTATTCAGAAAGTCCGTGAACTCAGCCCTGATATCCGCATTGAAGTGCTCACACCGGATTTTCGCGGCAGAATGGATCGAGCGTTAGCCATTATGAAAAAAGCACCACCGGATGTGTTCAACCATAACCTTGAAACGGTTCCTCGATTATACAAGAAAGCACGACCTGGTGCTGACTATCAGTGGTCTTTGGATTTATTACGTGAATTTAAAGCACTTCATTCCTCAGTGCCGACAAAATCCGGACTTATGCTAGGTTTAGGAGAAACTATTGAAGAAGTACATGAAGTCATGCAAGACCTGCGCGACCATAACTGCGAGATGTTAACACTTGGGCAATACCTGCAACCCAGTCTGGATCATCTTGCCGTAGAGCGCTTTGTGACACCCGATGAGTTTGATGAATTAGCCGTGGTCGGGAAAAAAATGGGATTCTCTCATGTGGCCAGTGGGCCAATGGTGAGGTCATCCTACCATGCTGACTTGCAAGCTCAAGCAGTGGTTTAGGACTGGCCTGTGAAGTCATCATACTAGCCAGGCAGTACGAGTTAGTTATTTGCCTGATCCGCTTACCACTTGATCAGGCCTACGTTGAACCTAAAAAACGCAGTTGAAACTACTGCGAATGCCTATAGCACTGAATCTAAAGGTTTTCTGGAAAATTTTGACTTCAGCACTCTAGTCATTCTCGCTACGTTTCAACTGAGTTTTTTAGGTTGAAGA
>CAZDMX010000497.1:0-1747 GCA_964506085.1 uncultured Thiothrix sp.
GGTAAAGTACAATCTCAGTACCCTGATGCCAAAATATGCTTAAATTCATTAAGTCCATTGGGTCTAACGGTGGCACTAAGGGGACCAAATCTTTAGGTGTCACCAGTCGTGTCACGTTTAAATGTTCAAAATGCCTGCTACCACTTATATTCGTTACCTTTGGCTGTCCAAAGGTTATTACTTCACCTACATGATACCCCTGAGCATCAAACATCATAGCTAATATAATAGCGGCAGCGCCACCGAGACTATGGCCTAAAGTATTAATTGTGTAGTCGGGATTAATTTTTTGTTTGACACTTAGATAGATGTCAGTAGCAGAAAGTAAAAATCCCTGATGAATTTTAATGCCGGATAACTTATCTGGCACTAGAACAAACGCCGCATCCACCATAATGTTTTCAGCATTAGCCGTACCACGTACAGCTATAACATGTTGGCGAGTTTTATGATTAGTCGCCAATACATAACGAACAGAAAAACCCTCTATCTGTTGAAACTGCTGAATTTCAAAATTCTGTTGGTTCAAGACATCCGTTAACTTTTCCTTAGATTGATATGTGGCTTGCGCAATATAGGCGGCATTCAACCAATGTGAGAAATCATCTTTGGTGAAATTATGTTGATTACTTTCTGCTGAGATAGCAGTAGAAATAATCATGCAGATAATTAGTGATGCATAGGATAAAAAACGTTGTTTTATATTAAACATATTTAAAATACTGAGTCTACGGTTGTGCCGACGTCTTTACAGGTGTTTCTGACATTGATGGCATTGCTGTCGGTTGTCTTAATAAAGGATTGCAATTTTTAATGGTTACCTGACCCTGCAATAGATTGCCACGTGAGTATTCTCTGAAATGGCAGGTATTGGTTTTAGGGTTGTAGTTCTCTATCCATAAATTATCATCTTTCCAGGTAGCGGCTAGATGTAGTTCGCCTTGTGGAACCTTAATACTCATGACACCGCCATAACGTTTTACAAAAACCTGTTGGAAGTGAAAATGGTAAGCCAGAAAACCCACAGCGCAGATGCTAAAAGCAGCGATTAAAGCTATCTTCCATTCCTCGACTTTATAACCGAGAAAATACAATAATCCTATAGCGAGCGAAAAAATAACCAACCAGTAAAAATAGGTAACCATATAAAACCTGACCCAATAATGACGATGTAACGATGAGGTCTGCAATGATATAAGGTTTCACACGTAATACAAAATTTATCTGCAGCTAGCGCCAACTATTGCGTGGAATCTATAGGAAAATAAATAGCATAGCTGTGTTTTTGTTTCTGCGTTACTTAACAGAAGGTTCCCACGCAGGAGCATGGGAACCAGATTGGCGGTGTAGGATTTTGAATTAAGACACGATTACGGCATTATTTTGGTATGAAGTTATGGTCAAAAGCACCTGTCCAGTCGATGCCATTAGGGTAAACCGTAGTAAAATATTCCAGATTGTTTAATTCAGTTGAACGCCAATCAAGAGGATCACTTCCCTGATTTTGCCCCATGCTGGCAAATCCGCCCATGAAGTCATGTACCTTGTTAGCCAGTGCATTACAGTCATCACCAATGTTTGCACATTTTGAACCCGTGAAGTAATCGCTGTCCAGATCGAACTCAGCAATTAGCAGGTCAAATGCTGGATTACAATGGCGATGTCGATCTGCGTAAAAAACTCGCGCAATGGGAAGGCTATTACAATTTTTTAAGACCCCATTCTGCGCACATGGGAAAGACGCCTT
>CAZDMX010000497.1:1778-2008 GCA_964506085.1 uncultured Thiothrix sp.
CGTATGTTAGGATAGAATTTAATTGTCAGCCTAAGTCGGATAAAAGACATTTCATTCCAATGAACGACAAGTGGACATTATTTAGATCCGTAGGTTTTATCGGAAAAAACGATATTGAAGATAATACTGATAATAAAGTTGGAGAAGGCACCAGCTACGCGCTGGAAATAGGGGGCATTTACACATTAAATGAACATCATTTTTTGAACGTGAGTGTTAAAACCAGACAT
>CAZDMX010000498.1:0-2005 GCA_964506085.1 uncultured Thiothrix sp.
CGGGAATATCCGAATGTCTCATACGGGTGCACGCACCTTGAAATCGTTTCAATAAATCATCTAGTGCCGTACTTCCGGGCAACATGCTTTTCATGGCAATGGGCATAAATGATTTTAGATCTGCACCTGCACTAAAGGGTTCTTCTGGATGCCATATAACCATGCCGGACAATTCTTGCTCTGCTAGCTCAACGGCTTGATGTAAACTTTCCAGCACGGGATCACTAATGGTATGCAACTTGGTTTTGAAGCTTAATACACCCACATCACCATCCGTTAACCAGAAGCGGGTTACTTCATTTTCAAACAGCGTTTTATATTGTGGAGTGTTCTCACCAATAAGCATTTCTGGCCAATGTTGGCGACGATAAACTTCTAGTGCCGATCGTGGCTGGTAAGTAGCTGAAGAGACAGACCATGATCCTTGATCAGTATGTGGCGCTACTATACTATCGACCCAATCGGGCAAAGGTATTGAACTTGGGGTTTTACCCGCAGCTATATCCTCACGAATAAGCTGTGCAATCTTCTTCCAGCCTGCCGCCTGCCAGATTTCGAAAGGCCCTTGTTTCCAGCCAAAACCCCAGCGGATAGCAAAATCAATATCACGGGTATTTTCAGCAATCTCTTCCAGCAAATGAGCACAATAGTGAAAAGTATCACGATGAATGGCCCATAGAAACTCGGCATTCGGGTCATTAATATCTCGTAAATTCGCTAGGCGATCTGGGTTATTATAGTCTTTAAGTATTTTTTCAACTTTTCTTGGAATCTTTACTTTACGCTTACGATAGCTTCCATCGCCAGGCTCAAAAACAAGAATTTCTGATCCTTCCTTCTTATATACACCTATACGTGTTTTCTGGCCTAATGAGCCTTGTTCAACCAAGGTGTCAAGCCATCCCGGAATTTTAAAAATAGCCGCCCAAGGATCGTCCGGCAAATTATCAATCACACCCTGTAATACATGGCGCATGGTATCCAGCCCAACCACATCGGCTGTTCGCAATGTCGCGCTTTTAGGATGACCTATTTTTGTACCGGTTAGCGCATCTACGGTTTCAAAATTAATCCCTAGACGTTCCGCATGGTATAACGTGACCATCATGGAGAAGATGCCCACCCGGTTGGCGATAAAGTTAGTAGTGTCTTTGGCTCGAACAACGCCTTTGCCCAAAGTGCTGACAAAAAAGGCTTCCATTTGATCCATAACATCAGCATTTGTTTGCTCATGTGCTATGAGTTCAAGTAACGGCATATAACGCGGCGGATTGAAGAAATGTACTCCCAGAAAGCGGGGTTTTAAATCTATAGGAACACCTTCTGCCAGTTTTGAGATAGAAATACCAGAGGTATTGGTTGCAAGAATGCAGTCAGCATTCAAATGAGGAGCTATCTTTTCATAAAGATCAATTTTCCAGTTTAATTGCTCTGCAATCGCTTCAATGACCAGACCACATCCACCGAGTTTTTCCAGATCGTCGTCATAATTACAGGGTGTAATGAGTGCGCTAAAACTAGAACGAGCTAAAGGCGCCGGTTTTTGTTTTGATAAGGCTTTAATGGCTGCGCTTGCGGTTGCGCTCGCGTCTGCACCTTGACTATTCTCTCCCTTGATAGGCAAATCAAATAACAAAGCCTTGATACCTGCATTGGCGAAATGGGCTGCTATTTGAGCGCCCATCACACCTGCGCCTAATATAGCAACGCTATGCATGATAGGGGTTTTGGCTTTATTCATTTATCACTCCTGATGGGTTTTCGCTATGCTCTTTGTTGGGGTTCCTTCGTCACCCACAACCTACGATCACTGCTTTTGTAGGTCGGATAAGGAACGCATCCGACAAGCCACTGAATTATCATCTCTTTGTTGTATGGCGCTCGGCAATTGCTCCTGCTTTGACCTTCTACGGTACATCCATCTTTTTCGATAACCTCAAGTAAGGAGGATGCTTTCACTAACTTGCCTTTAACCTAAAAAACGCAGTTAAAACTACTGCGAATG
>CAZDMX010000499.1:0-1997 GCA_964506085.1 uncultured Thiothrix sp.
ATTGCCGCTTTCGCTGTGATGAGTAACCACTAATCTGTGGGTGTCTTTGTTTGTTGTTTGTTTGTTGTTTGTTTCAACGGCAACGTTATGACTCATATCGTACCCAATGCCAGTAAAGCCTCGCTTCTTCCTCTGGTTGAGGAACACGTTGGCGAAGGCTCTATTATTAGTACCGATGATTGGAGTTCTTACAAATACCTTAAGCACATGGGTTATGAGCATGGCATTGTTAAACATCAACTAAACCAGTGGGTTAAAGGTGTTCATCACACGCAGACTATTGAGGGCTTCTAGGCGCAGATTAAGCGCAGTATTCTAGGTACGCATATCCATGTATCACGTAAGCACATGAGTAAGTATTTAAAAGAGTTTGAATACCGCTACAACATGCGAGACATGCAAGAGGTTATGTTTAATCGTCTGCTTTTGTCTTTTTAGAAGGTTTACACATAACGCCAAGTAATGAATCAAAGTCTTTTTTCTTTGTTTCGCTTGGGTGTTCTTTGCAGAAACGGTCTAGCTTTTTATCGTTTCGTGCTTCTTCTAACGATATGTATTTACCAGTGGACATTATCCGGCAGCCAGTCTAATTGCCATGGCTTGCTCAGACACATCTAGTTCAATAGCTAAAGACTTTGGTGTGCTAAACCCCTGTTCTTTGAGATTATTTATAAGAGGCGTAGGCATTAACATACTAGCTGCAAACTTATTTGCTTCTGTTTCTTGGTACTGATTAGGGTGTGGTGTAATACAATCTTTACAACTTCTATATAGCTTATTATCTTGTATTTTCCCTAAACTAAGAAGGTCTTCATGCAGGAAAAAATGTCCTATTTCGTGGGCGATTGTAAATCTTTTTCTACTAGTAGCATGTAGAGAGTTCACTGTGATTAAATAATTTTCGTCAATTTTCTCTATTGATCCAGATACCTCATCAGGCAGCTCCTTTTCCTTAACGGAAATGCCTAAGTCCCTAGCCATGGAATATACATCTACAGGCGCTTCACGAATATAACGCCTAATAATATCAACTAAATTATTACGTTGGTGTGTCACTGTCTCCATCACCTAATGCCTCCGCAATTCGTTGAGCCGTTTCATTTGATACATCACTATGTTGTTTCATCCAGTAAGCAACGTTTGAAGCAACCATTCTTGGCAGCTTTTTATCACTCATTTCTTCAAATAATTCTTCTGTTCTAGCAGTTGCAACCCCTGTCGCGGTTGCTATCGCAATAGCCCTCGAACTTTCCTTAATATACAAAAATCCAAATATCGCGCTTAACGCAAAAGCACCACCAAAAATAGCTAAAGCAATTGAAACTGCATCCAATCGACCTATTTCCATAGCAACTTTTAACGCATCAAATCTAACCTCACAAGAGCATGTGTCTTCATCACACACTAACTCAGTCACATCATCTACTAGCAATGGATCGGCAGATATAAACATTAAAAAAGTACATAAAATTGCAATCCATACAGCCGTATTAATATAAGTCAGTGTATTTGGCGTCTTCAAATGGTAAGTCCCTTAATAATGAAGTTTAGACAGCAATTGCTTCATTATTACACTATATGGGGCAATAATCTTAATATTTCAAAACTTGCCATATAAATCAAACGCTTAGGAGTGAATGATGCCTGGCCAATTAAAGCGATTCTTTATACATATAAGACTAGGAAAAAGCGCACCTCCTCAAGACAGGATATTAGAAGCGGCTACAAACATTAATAAAATACTACATAAACTTTCGCATGGTAACTTCAAAAACGTATACACATCGTCTGATGGAGGATGCTTTGGTTTTGTTCTTGGAGCTAATTGTTATGCTGGCACTATTAAAAACGCTCTTGAATCGCCAGAAATAGATATTTCAGCAGGCATTAGACCAACTCTTCGAGATGGTGACGGTGTCTTCGTAATTGAAATAGGCGAGGATTTTTCCGAATCAGGTCACGGCGTTGCTAAGGCTTGGCTTCAACATTAGCATCTT
>CAZDMX010000500.1:0-1985 GCA_964506085.1 uncultured Thiothrix sp.
TGGATGTGACTACAGAGCTTCCCGATATACATTAGGGCGATACAACAGCCCTGAATTACAATACTTCCCAAATCTCATTATAAGTATCATCTTGCTGTTGTAACTCTTCAGGTGACACAGAGGCGATATATTCACACAGGGCAAAGGCACCTTGCCCTTCATTGATATGAATGATCTCAACATTTTCTGTACGTTTACCCAGTTTCATTTCAAGAATGTCGCCTAGATTAAACATATAGTCTGGTAGAACAAGATAAGGCTTATCTTTTAAACCTTCAATTTTTGGTAGCAGAAGGCCACTAGTGGGGAGTTTTTGGGTGAGGGTGCGATTAGTGACTCTTTTTATGCTGACGGGCAAAGCACGGGGCGATAAAAGTTCAATACCCACAAGAAGCCCGGTATTTTGAATGAAATCCATCCAGCGTATCGTGCCAATTTGCCATTTTTCAGAATCATCCGCCGGATCTTGCAAGGCAATAAGTTCACCCACTCTCACTCCAGATGGATCCTTTTCTGTCCAGCGTAGACCATACCCTTCGGAACAACTATTCTGGATTTGCCATGCTCTGAGCTCAATATCTGTGTCTTCTAGTTGTTGCTGGGCATCCGTTGCAGCCCATGGGCTTGAGCTTGAGCTGCTTTCACCGTAAATAAGTTCTTCGTAATGCTCGTCCTCTGTATAGTTTAAATTCTCATCCGAGTTTTCTTGTTCGATCCTGATGACTTTAACGATATTGCTTAGATGACTAACCAGAGGGGTCTGTTCGTCTCTGGGGAAGCGTTTAAATTGCCTGTTTTTGACCAGTGTTAATGAATTGATAAGTCGAAGAGCCAAACTATGGTTAAGCATTGGAAAGGTATCGTTAGATCCGAGATTGGCATTTTCCGTTTCCTGAGCAAATTCTTTTAGGGCTTTAAGTGTTTTACCCATTGCAAAAAGGCGCACAGTAGGCGAGTTTAAAAGCTCTGCAACGGGTACTAGAGTAGGTGGCTCATCACTATTTAGCATCGCCGTGTGCGCATACTTTCCTCTAGGTTTTGTCGTGTCGTTATGTATTTCAATATCACTTAATACCCGCCTGAAAAAACGATCAAGTCTGGAGATTTCCCCTAAACGAATGGTGCTTGGGCGCGCTAAAGCAAGCAGGCTAATATGCTTGTAATAATCTTCTATAGTTTGGCTTTTGTATTCAACTTTGGTTTTTTCTGGAATAGTCAGATGTTCAATCTTGTTTTCACAGGCTAATAGATAAAGGTGGTGAATATCTCTCCATAAGGCTTCTTTGGGCTTGATATAGACAGTGTAAGTATTAATCAATACACGGCCCATATAGTTGAGTGAGCGACCTATTGAGAGTAGTAACAGCTTCGTGTTGACATTGCCCTTGGTGAGCATGTCCAGCGCTGAAAGCTGATAGGCTCCAGCCATTTCCAGTAATAATGACTGGTTGAGATCAAATATTTTTTGACTACGCTCAGGTAGAGGGAAAGAACGTGCAACGAGATGTTTTTTCAGGTTTTCTAAAGACATCTCTGAATAGGGGCGAATGATTTCAGCGATCTCGATTCTTTTCTGATGGGGCATCTGACTATTGTTAAGTTCCATCATGCAAAAGTACAAGCGGCGGGTCATTTCGCCAAAATTACTGGTAGGTAATAGCTCAACCCATTTCTTGGCTTTTGCGTTGGTCAGGGGCGTTTCATTAATATCAATTTTTGTTCTTAGAATATTCATCAATAGAAGCTGATTGTTTACTTTATTATTATAATTAGTTGAGTATGAAGGAACGATTCAACAGCCATTCAATAGCTACGTCTACAGTAGGCTACTATCAAATGTCTGATAAGTTCTAGCTCTGATCAAGTCATACTTTTTGGAGGCTCAGTCCATGTCATTTGACGAAATAACCTTAATCAGGGTTCCTTAACTATGATCCCTGAAATAAATAATAGCACATCCCATTCGTCAGTTAATGGGTGTCTTA
>CAZDMX010000501.1:0-1971 GCA_964506085.1 uncultured Thiothrix sp.
AGCTTGAAACGTAATCCTGAGGTTTAACCCACTTAACCCACTTAACCCACTTAACCCACTAGCCTTACGATTGCTGAATAGCCCACATCTCGCTATAAACACCTTTCATAGCTAGTAACTCCTGATGCGATCCACGCTCAATAATCTCGCCATGATCTAGTACTAATATTTGATCGGCATCCACGATAGTCGAAAGCCTATGCGCAATAACCAAGGTTGTATGCTGATCAGAGATGCTTTGCAAAGTTTCTTGAATAGCCTGCTCAGTCGCGCTATCCAATGAAGATGTCGCTTCGTCAAAAATCAAAATAGCCGGCTTTTTTAATAATGCTCTGGCTATAGCTACACGTTGTTTCTCACCGCCTGACAGCTTCAACCCGCGTTCTCCAACCACGGTATCCCAGCCATCGGGTAACGATTCTATAAAGCCTTTTATATGTGCCATATCAGCAGCTTTTTCCACTTCTTCACGGCTAGCGGTGAGATCACCGTAATTTAGATTATAGAAAATCGTGTCATTAAACAGAATAGTATCTTGAGGCACTATTCCTATGGATTGGCGCAAGCTGGTTTGTGAAACTTTAGAAATATCCTGACCATCAATGCTAATGACACCACCTGTTACATCGTAAAAACGAAATAATAAACGGGAAATAGTCGACTTCCCCGCACCACTATGACCTACAATAGCAACGGTCTGTTCTGGCTGAATGGTAAAACAAAGTTTTTTTAGAATTTGTCGTTCTTCCTGATAAGCAAAATCAACGGCTTTAAATTCCACTTTACCTTTTGTTACACGTAACTCTTTGGCATTGGAGTCGTCGATAATTTCCGGCTTTTTCTCTAGTAACTTAAAGACCAGATCCATATCGGCAAGGGTGTATTTAACCTGTCGATAAATAATACCTAATGCGCCCAACGGGATAAATAACTGCAACATAAAAGCATTGACCATCACCAGATCACCCATACTCATTTCGCGCTCAATCACACTATTGGCTGCGAAAAACATAATAATAGTCACACCGATAGCAATAATCGAAGCCTGACCAAAATTCAGCATCGACATGGTAGATTGGCTTTTTACTGCTACCTCTTCCCATTGTTCTAACCTCTCATCAACACGTTCCAGTTCCTGCTTCTCATTATTGAAATACTTAACCGTTTCGTAATTAATTAAACTATCAATAGCATAGGTATTTGCCTCGGAATCCAACCGATTCATTTCATGACGATACTCCATCCGCCATTCTGTAATAAAAAATGTAAACGTCATGTACGTTACAACCGTTCCAAAGGTGATCAGTGTGAATACGGCTGCATACTGACTGAGCAATATCACCGCGACCAAGGTGAACTCCACTAACACAGGAATGATACTAAACACCATGAAATTCATAATCGTGCCGACTGACCGCGTACCCCGTTCCAAATCACGACTAATCGCTCCCGTCTTCCGATCCAGATGAAAACGCAAGGATAAATCATGCAAATGCGATAAAACCCGCGTTGATAAACGCCGCATTGCGCGATAACGCACCTTGGCAAAAATGCTATCGCGTAGCTCATTAAACAACGAACTGGAAAGCCGTAAAGCCCCATAAGCCAACAACAAGGCAACTGGCAATATAAGCATTTGCTCCTTGTGTCCTTCCAGAAAATCCACAATCGCTTTCAAGGTAACAGGAACACCCACATTCGCTACTTTCGATAACACCAAACAAGCTAGCGCAAACAACGCTCTACCCCGATACTCCATGAGATAAGGAAGGATGGAACGTAGATTTTGCCAGTCACGACGGTTGCCGTGAATCTTGCTTTCTTGGAGGTGCATCATGGGTTTTTAATGGGTGAAAATAAAAGGATCCGATAATAACACTATGCGTTTGAAGTAATCATAGAAATTCCTGATTACTTACATATCTCAGCCATAGTTACAACTACAGGGTAGATGCAGAAAAATTTCACTAT
>CAZDMX010000502.1:0-1958 GCA_964506085.1 uncultured Thiothrix sp.
GAAGTTGATCTTGCCATTATTGCTGATACGGGCACATTGCAACGTTTGCCCTATTTAGTCGGTGAAGGCATGGCGCGTGAGTTAGCGTATACGCGTCGTGAATTTTTAAGCCCCGAAGCATTATCAATGCAATTGATTAATCGTCTTTTTGCTGATCAAACAGCATTAACAGAAGGGGTTATGACCTTAGCAAAACAAATTGCAGACAAATCCCCGCTCACCATTAGAGGCATTAAAGATGTGTTAAACTATAGCCGAGATCATAATGTTGCTGAAGGGTTAAACTACGTTTCCAGTCAACTACCCCTCAGCTAAAGACAGAGGGGCTTGAATCGTGAGGTTTAAGATAGGAATAGCAATATTCTAATAGGTGATTAGCCTAAGCCTTAACTGGCTACGTTGTTTTCGTTATAGCACCCTCGGATGCCTCCCAAGTCCGTTGCTCTGCTTTTTAATGTTAAAAGACCTCAACGGGTCGGTGCATTAAGACTGACAAGCGTTTACAACATTGGCGATGGGAATCTACAAGTTTGATCGTTCTTGGCTTACCGCATGAAAAACGATCACTATATTTTATGATTAGGGAATTTTTATGGTTTTTGTTATTTCTAACGACGGTGAAATATTGATGCCGACAAAAAGACATCGCAAAGTAAGGAAGTGGTTATCTAAAGGGCAAGCTAAGGTTATTTCCAGAGCACCTTTTACCATTCAATTATTATTTGATACAACAAGTGAAACACAATCCATCACTTTAGGTGTGGACACAGGACACAATGAAGTTGGGTTAAGTGCTGTTTCACAAAGCAGCGAGTTATTTTCTGCGGTGGCTTCAATGAGAAATGATATTTCAAAAAAGATGACTGACCGAAGAATGTACCGCAGAAACAGAAGAAGCCGATTAAGATACAGAAAGCCTCGGTTTTTGAACAGGAAAGCGAGCACAAAAGAAGGTAGACTTGCCCCTTCTGTCCAATGGAAAGTAGACGCTCATGCAAAATTGATTAACCAATTAAATGCCTTGATGCCAATAACAAACGTGGTTTTAGAAACGGCAACATTTGATCCTCATCAGTTGAAAAATTCGGATATTAAGAACGAACAATACCAGAAAGGTGTTCAATATGGATTTGAGAACGTGAAGGCTTATGTTTTAAGTCGTGATGGTTACCAATGTCAGTGTGGGCAAAAAGGGTGTATTTCTAAATTAGAGGTTCACCACATTAAATACCGTTCTCAGGGCGGTTCTGATGCACCTGAGAATTTAATTACATTATGTTCAAAGCACCATAAGTCACTGCATGATGGTCAGTGGATATTGAACGTCAAAAAGCACACGTGTTTAAAATCAGCAACGACGATGAATATTATTCGCTCACAATGGTTGAAATTATTTCCTGATGCGGTTGAGACCTTTGGTTATGTTACCAAAGCAAACCGCTATTCGTATGGTATTGACAAAACCCATGCCAATGATGCTTTTGTTATCGCGGGTGGCTCGATTCAAAAAAGAAATTCTGAGCGAGTAATTAGCTTCAAACGCAAGAATAACCGATCTATTCAGAAGAATAGAAATGGTTTTTCACCCTCAATTAGAAGACAACGATACACCATACAACCTAAAGATATCGTTAGATTTGAAGGAAAACAATATCAGGCGATCGGTATGCAAAACAAAGGGGCTTACCTGAAAATGACGAATGGATTAAAGCCCATTGTTAAATCGATGAAAAAAATTGAAATTATATTTCATCAAAAAGGAGTTATTTACGCATGAGAATGATGAGAAGAGCAAGGTTAGTAGTGGCAATTCATCCCCTCAGCTAAAGACAGAGGGGTTTTCTTGCCACAAAATCTATAAAACGTGACGATTACCGTAAGCGGGTTAAAGACTGTTATGAATTACATGAACAGTTTTAGAAGTATTGTAATGTTAACTGCCAATAGTGCTCCTAGCA
>CAZDMX010000503.1:0-1944 GCA_964506085.1 uncultured Thiothrix sp.
GTTAACATGTATTCGTATTCACCAAACGTCTTATAAAACCCGCTTGACATTACCATTCTCTGATAATTTTCGACGCTGCCAAAATATTTGGCGCTGAAGCGCTTTATTTGCAAACCAGGAAATTCCACATCCAACCCTTCCGGCGCTACCACAAAGATGTCGTAATGTCCGAGGTGCTTTCTTAAATGACTTAATGATAGTTCCTCGCTAGCTGTTAATTCAGCACGATTAGATATCGGCACAACTATCACTACTTTCTTTTTGCTCATATCTCATTAATTCTTAAAGGTTTTTATTGCCCGCAACGGCTTTACGCTAGAAACCGAAGCAACTCTTAAATCTTCTATAATTCAAAACCTTAACGGCATACGAATGTTGAACCTTAGTAATGCCCGCCGCTAAAGCCCGACCCAAACCAACCCAATCTAAACGCGCCAGTATAGAGCTAGCACGCACAGAAATAAGGCTGCTTTCGCTGACCGCCAAAGAGAGCGAAGCGAAGGTGGATAGTCCGTGATAGTCGACGCCGCCCACAGCTTCGCAATTCGATACGGAATATCCGGATGTAGAAGGTGCGGCAGCGGCTTTAGTCTTTGTGGCGTCATTGAGGGAGTCATGACGCAAGGTGCTACGAAGGGGCATGCTGTATCGTGATGGACGCAGGGCAGTCATGTCAAAAGGAATCGGTTGCCGCGTTAGCGAGTCAATTTTTGATATGGATGGCATAAAATCAATCACGAGGTAACGGCACTATCGTGCATTTGCTTTCAGCTGCATCGTCAATACTTACCATAAAGGAGCACTCTATTTCTTGACCCACCACAAAACATGGTAAACCAGCCCTCTGGATCGGCGCTAGATTGCCCTAACTAACATTTTATCTCAAGGCCTAAAAATCAAATTTACTACAAACAGTTGGTCTGATACAACTGGGGTTATAGCTGAATCTGGTGTTTAAGCAGTTGGAAAGAAGCGGCGCATCTAGCTGATTTGTTGTTGCGAAACATCAAAACAACCAGATACGCCACTAAACGCTCAAACTGGTCAAAAACAGATTTATCGGCCGCCTGCCTGATGGTTCCGCAACTCTCCACCGATAAGAGTCGAAATATATTTCCACCAACTCTCGCTGACCAATTATAATCACCTTGCATTTACCTTGTATTTCCCTCTGAGCAGCGGCTTCACCAGCCTAATTAGTGGGTTTTGCGACAATTTCTTGTATAAGCTTTGATATGCGGTCAGCTGATCTGCCATCTCTTCAAGTTTCTTCCTAACATATTTCTCTCCGCCCGCCCTTGTCACAACCAATGCACAATCCACTTTCATACGGTTGACAAGCGCCGTTGTCTTTGCCTCCTCATGCACTAGAGCTGTAGACAGGAGTTTGTCAATTTTTTGAAATCGGAACCTTTGAACCATCTTCAGCCACAAATCTACATCGAGCGCAATATCAATACTTTCATCCAATGGCCCCGCTTCATCCCACGCCAAGCGACGAAAAAAACATGAAGGCTGCATAAAGTTGCCCCCATCCATCCATTGGCAAAAACGCTCGAAGGTGAGCTCATCGGGTTCTTTATAGTAAACGGTGTTATCGGATATATCGGCCTTCCTGCCATGGCCTACAAATACTGCTGCCTCTGGATACTGCACGGATGATTCAGCGATGGTAGCCAGCGCTCCGGGTTCCAGACGGTCATCTGAGTTCAACCAGCCATAAATATCCCCAGATACCTTGCTAAAACCTTTATTGATGGCATGAGATTGGCCCTTATCTTTTTCGCTCACCCAGTACACCAGATGCTTCTCATAGCGCTTGATTACCTCGACGCTGCTATCACTGCTGCCACCATCTATCACGACATATTCAAGATTAGGATAGTTTTGATTCAACACAGACTGAATTGTCGCTTCTAGGTATCTGCCTTGATTATAGGATGG
>CAZDMX010000504.1:0-850 GCA_964506085.1 uncultured Thiothrix sp.
GGTATCTTCTGCCTCAATTGAATTGGGATAGGGCTTAAACGAACCGATCGGAGGTATGATTTTTCCTTCTGATAATAGCTGTTTTAATTGAGCTAATTCGCTGATAAAACCCATTTCGTAATCATCCAAATCACGTGGGGAATTTCCCAGTAGCTTAATCAATGCATCAATAGAGCGAATGGCAAATGGATAATAGTCTGGTTTTAGTAAAAGCTATCCTTCATAAGTTAAGCTGATTAAGTTGCTCATATATAATTCTATTTCTTTAACTGTATACTTCTGCATTATTTTATCTTTTATTTTATGATCCAAACTGAACATTTCACTATTCATATAGATATAGAGTCAAGTGCACCAACAGTAGGCCCCATGAGGGGACACCCTGAAGCTCCCCCATTAGAACGGATACTTTTTATCCCTCTTTATTCTTGATATCTAACTACATTTCATTTAGCCAAAACCACACGAGGCATAAGCGCCAGCCGATTCAATCGTCTGGCAAATTTTTTATCATCAAATGTCATCATGCTGTTACACTCGTTGTAGCTGGCATGATGTATGGCGTCGGAAAATTCTATTCCTTCACTTAAGCTAGTTATGGCTCTTTCGACTTTAGATTTGTCTTCAATTTCCACATTAGGCAAAGATAATAGGTGTTGAAATACTTGCTGAATATCCATGGGTGAAAACTGATAAAATCCTCGCATCACCCATTCGAACTCAAGAAAAACGGTTTTACACACCATGAGTTTTTTACCCGACTCAATCAATTTTTTAGCCATTAGCCGTTGTTTTTGTGCTTCTATATCGGCTTCATCTTCAATGTAGTAACGCGCTAGTATATTTGTAT
>CAZDMX010000504.1:863-1934 GCA_964506085.1 uncultured Thiothrix sp.
CATGGATTTAGTAATTTAGCAGGGTCAAAATCAACAGGCACTGCTTTTTTCTGGCTTTTTAACATACCGAAACCACACTCTTTGATTTCAACAGGCGTATCTTCAACCCTCATTTCTATATGATTACCGATAACTTCAAAGGATATTTGACTGCCTTTTCTAATGCCTAGCTTCTGCCGCACTGCTTTAGGGATCGTTACCTGCCCCTTACTTGTTACCGATGTTTGTACCATATCTTACCCATCTCTACAAAAGTAATACCTGGTAAGAATATCAAAATAATCTAAATTTAACAACTCAGTTTGTGTTTGGCAGTTTCAATCAGTAGGTGGCAGGGTTGAACATCAGGCAATAGGCGTTGGCGTCCAGGTCAGATCATTGTCGTGCTTCTACTATCAGTTTTTCCAGAGCGCCTCATAATTGTCTTCTATGATGAATGGTTCAGTGGCATCTGCCTCGGATAAAAGGCGTGCTTGTATTCTGCTCTTTCTGGCCTGGGCATAGTACAGAAGCTCTATTATGATCGAACAACGTACTTGGCTCCCTTTCTCTTTCTTCTGATTAACAGGTAGAGTATTATGAAGCAATTGTCTTGACCCCTCATCTCAGTCTAATTATTTTTTTTGGGTGTTATGATTTACTAACGATCAGGAAAATCTCACTCTAAAGACCAATATGGATTGATACTATCTCCAACAGAATTATCGAGATCATTCTGATACTCTGATTTAGTGCCACCAGCGAATTGTTCTAATGCTTTAATAAAGATGCTTTTCTTTAGCCCAAAACTGTAAGAAGCTAGTAAGGCAGTTGCTAGAAAATCACCACTGTCACTGATCCAGTTGTCATATAACCAGTTAGAAACAGCCTGCTGTACTACTTCACATGGCAATTCGTAGGTGTGCCACTGCTTATCAGAAAGAAGACTGAGCTTTGTTAAGCTTAGTTGAATCTTTTCCGACCTAGAATCAATAATGAATTTTTCATATATTCCTTCTAATTCATCCATAGAGATGGTCTCGGGTAAGTTATTGTAGTCTTCAATATTCATAATTATTAGTTAACAGGGAT
>CAZDMX010000505.1:0-1926 GCA_964506085.1 uncultured Thiothrix sp.
TTTCGACCGTATCACAAGGTCTCCACACAGCCATGTTTGGAATCATACGCAATGTTG
This sequence comes from uncultured Thiothrix sp., assembly GCA_964506085.1. Taxonomy (GTDB): domain Bacteria; phylum Pseudomonadota; class Gammaproteobacteria; order Thiotrichales; family Thiotrichaceae; genus HyVt-477. The sequence goes on from CAZDMX010000505.1 coordinate 58, forward strand.
GAATTAGCTCAACAGCCTGATGCGTTGGACCATCTTCACCCAAACCGATTGAATCGTGTGTGTAAACGAAGATAGTGCGAATCTTCATTAACGCCGCCATGCGTAGCGCGTTACGTGCGTACTCAGAGAACATTAAGAATGTCGCGCCATAAGGCATTAAACCACCGTGAAGCGTTACACCATTCATAATGGCAGACATACCAAACTCACGCACACCGTAAGAGATATAGTTGCCACCAAAATTCATATCCGCAGAGCCATGGTCGTCATTAATACGAACCGACTTTTCGTTGAAGGTGTTGTTTGAAGGAGATAAGTCAGCTGATCCACCCAAGAACTCAGGTAACATCGGAGCAAAAGCATTGAGCGCACCCTTAGAGGCAACTCGTGTTGCCGGAGACTCTTCTGCTGCGTTGATAGCCACAATAGCTTTCTGTGCATCCGCTTCAAAGTCAGCAGGAAGATCACCCGCCATACGACGTTCAAATTCAGCGGCTTCTGCGGGGAAGGCAGCTTTATAAGCGGCAAACTTCTCATCCCAAGCGGCTTCGGCTGTTTTACCAGCTTCTTTAGCATCCCAACCTGCATAAATGTCGTCAGGAATTTCGAAAGGAGCATGGCTCCAACCTAAATGCTTACGAGTCGCTGCAATTTCTTCTTCACCCAGTGCTTCACCGTGTACGTGATGACCGCCACCTTTATTAGGTGCACCTTTACCAATCACTGTTTTACAACAAATTAATGAAGGCTTGTCAGAAGCGATTGCTTTTGTCGTTGCTGCTTTGATAGCATCCGCATCGTGACCGTCAATAGACTGTACATCCCATCCACAGGCTTCAAAACGCTTAGGCGTATCATCCGCAAACCAACCATCAACATTACCGTCGATAGAGATATTATTGTCGTCATAGAAGCAAACCATCTTGCTAAGACCAAATGAACCCGCAAGAGAAATAGCTTCTTGGGTGATTCCTTCCATTAAACAACCGTCGCCCAAAAATACATAAGTATTGTGGTCTACGATGTCGTGGCCGTCTTTATTGAACTGTGCCGCCATTACTTTTTCAGCAAGCGCGAAACCTACTGCGTTAGTAATACCCTGCCCTAGTGGACCTGTAGTAGTTTCAATACCCGGTGCATAACCGTACTCAGGATGACCCGGAGTTTTAGAATGTAATTTTCGGAAACCTTTAAGGTCATCTGTGGTCAGATCATAACCTGTTAAATGCAATACCGAATAAGGCAACATCGAACCATGTCCGTTTGACATAATGAAACGGTCACGATCAGCCCAGTTCGGGTTAGTCGGGTTATGTTTCATGAAATCGTTATAAAGGACTTCGGCGATATCCGCCATACCCATGGGCGCTCCGGGGTGTCCTGAATTAGGAATTTGTACCGCATCCATGGTAAGTGCACGGATAGCATTGGCCAGTTCGTTGCGTGATGGCATTGATTTGTCTCCTATGAATTTTTTGAACAGTATCTACTGACTTATATTGGTGCTACGTGATGAACACTCACAGACAATCTGTCAGAACTGAAGAATGTAAAACTTCAATAAGCTCTTGATAATACACTTATAAATCAAAAGAACTTATTGAAATTTTACATCGCATTTCAGTGTTTGTTTTATGTACATATCGAGCCCAACTAGAATCCGAGAACTACATCTGCTCACAAAAAGTCGTTCAGCTTATATTAAATTGCCGTTATTGTGTAGAGCTAATTACAAAACGGCTGTATCTCTTTGCAATATCTCTTTGAGAACAATAAGGAGAATCTGTTGTGGAAAGCTCGGTAGTATAAAAGAGGGGGAAGGGGTCAGGTTGAAGCTCCCATTGTTTCTTCTACAAATGAGCGCCTACG
>CAZDMX010000506.1:0-1925 GCA_964506085.1 uncultured Thiothrix sp.
ATAATTCAGTGTTTACTGCTGACCTTTTAAATCCCCCCTAACCCCTCTTTGCTAAAGAGGGGGACTTTTCTGAATACTCTCACAGTCTCCTTCGAGGGAATGACGGAGACTTAATCAGAGTGCCTTTTAGTAACTAGTTGAACTGAGATTTACTAGTTAGAAAAAACCAGTCAACTGCAAAGATATATCCTTAAGATCGGGAAAATTCTTAGCGCGATAAGTGTCCTGAATGTTTAACTGTACAACCATTGGCATAGGAACTTTGCCACTTTTCCACGCATCAAGCCCACTCCACGATAAGGTAGCCTGCCATTGATTAATAAATATATCGGTATTAGCTTCTAGAGCAGCAGTATCAGTGCCAATACGAGAATGGTAAGAGTCATGATTTTTTTCGTAGCGATGCCATGCTGCACCTATTCGCCAGTTACCCAAGGTCTTGCCCAAACCAATGTCATATTCTGTGTAATCACCTAAATTCCGATCCAGATTTTCTTTACTGCTTAGTGGTGCTAATAGCTGCCCTGGCAGGGGAACTCTTGCAGTGATACTATCTTCCAGTTGAAAATCATGTTCCAGTTGTACTTTCAGATCAAAGCCATGCCCCAAGTCTCGATAGTACTCAAGACGGGTACGAATATCAGTACTCCCATCATCTATTTGCACATCCAGTAAATCATCAGGATCATTTTCATCAGTGATGCCAATTCTTAAACCTGCACCAAGAATCCATTGCGATGACGATGTTTTATGAAAGCGCCATAATAAACCTATAGATGGGTCACTCAACACACTCCAACGTGTATTTTTAATGGGCTTATAACCTAGACCGAAAGCAGGATTAGTCAAAACACTTTGTACTTCTGCTGTGTTTACGGAAGGTATTGATCCTCCTGCTGGTGCAAAGGGAAAGTTGTTCGGTGCTATTGCCTGAGTCGCATCAAAGATTGGATTAATACCAATATTACCGCCACTAACCGAGAAGTTAGTACGTGTATCGACCTCTCCATAAGGAATAATGACCCCGACAGTTAGATCATCCGTAATACCGTAACCTAGGGATATTTCGATGCGTCTTGCATCAACTTCAGTACTCAGTAGGGTTTTGCCTAAGGTTGCGTCTGCACCAAAAATTTGCATGGCAGGAAATATTTGTGCATTTAGGTCTACGCCATCGAGAGTGTTACCCAATAATAGTTTGTTGCCTTTATTATCGAAATACTCATCATAACCGAGAGCCCTAAGTTCCATACGCAGCCCTCTGCGTCCCTTTGGAACCATAAATGACAAGCCGTGTGTTAGTGACGTAGTTAATTGACCTTCAGGTGATTCTGGTTTGTTTGATAAGTTTGTTGCTAGTGATGGTACTGCGGCAAACATTAATAAGAAAAAGAAGCAACAGTGAACTTTAAAGCCCAAAATGAACATTTGTGATATTCCCCCTATAAAAATATCACGACAAGTATTGCTTTTTTTTTTAGCAAAAGCCATTTTTAAAAGGCTAAAGATCGTTAGATGGTGTGATTTATAGGGGAGATTGATACTAATATCCCATCAAACCTATGTTGGCGGAGTCTTAACTTCATGGTTGTTCTTGCATCTTAAAAATTATTTTCTTGATTTCCATCTAAATTGCTTAGCCCAACGTATGAATTTAAATAAGTAGAATTAGGATTTGCAACTCTATTCATCATGATTGCTTTGAAGTGACTATAACTCACTAGTGTGATAACAAGTTTATATCTAAAAAGGCAAGATAAGGAACCCATCCATGGAAGCTGCACAAAGTTTTATCTCTACTTCTATAGAGTTCATGGTGGCACTCTTTATCTTCGTAGTCGGACTTCTGTTGCTGGTTATTCTGATTGTTTACATTATGGATGTAACGCAGACCAAATCGGCTCTGTTACGCAACTATCCGGTCA
>CAZDMX010000507.1:0-1907 GCA_964506085.1 uncultured Thiothrix sp.
CCGTTATAAACCACATACGCTTTTTTAAGCGGTGTATTTTTTTCTGAGAAGCGCAATAAACCTTTTTTAAAAGCGTTGTGCCAAGTTGAAGCTGACTTGATTTCAATACCCATAAAATCTCGACCTGTTTTAAACAGCACATCAATCTCATGTCCGTGACTATCTCTATAAAAATACAGGTTTGCCGTCAAGCCTTGATTATAGCGAGTTTTGAGTGCTTCTAGCACAATCAGGTTCTCGAATATATTACCAACCAAAGGGTCACGAGTTATTTGCTTAGGCTTTTCTATATCCAGTAAGTAACTCAGTAAACCCGTATCGGTAAAATAATATTTCGGTGATTTGATCACACGTTTACCAAAGTTTTCAAAAAAGGGGGGCAGTTTAAAAACAACAAAAGAGGCTTCTAGAATAGAGAGCCATTGTTTGATGGTCTTGTTATCCACTCCCACATCACTGCCAAGTGACTGGTAATTAATAAGCTGCCCAACTCGACCCGCCAACAGCTTTATGAATTTCTCAAACAAGGTGGCATCTTTTAGGTTGATGAGCTGACGTACATCCCGCTCAATATACGTCTGATAGTAATTTGCATAGGCTGTTCGAGGGCGTTGTTGTTTATCATATATACGTGGCAAAAAGCCATGAAAAATATAATCCTCTACTTGATCAAAATGAATACCTGCATTATTTAGCTCGGCAATGGAAAGGGGTAATAAGGTTAAGATGCCTGTCCGCCCTGCCAACGATTGCGTAATGGCAGCTCGCAACGCAAGTTGATGTGAGCCTGTAAGCACGTACTGCCCTGTTTTGTTAGTCTCATCAACTATCTCTTGTATATAGCTAAGTAAGTGAGGAGTGCGTTGAATTTCATCAAAAATAACCTTTCCTGTGTAGCGTTTCAGAAAAGCTTTGGGATCTTCTTTGGCATATAACCGTATTTCGGGGTTTTCAAGGTTGACATACGTGTACTCAGGCAAAACCTTACGTACTAACGTCGTCTTACCGGATTGTCGAGGGCCTAGTACAGTTACAATGGGGTATTCATTTAGCTGGGTTAGCAACTCTGGTGTGATATCACGTTTGATCATACTCACACTATAATTTGTGCAATACTGGAGTTCAAGTCTTATATTGCACAAATAGTCGCAGGATTGAGGAAGAAGGAAGAAGTGGAGTCAGGTCTACTATTAGGCTGTTAGGCTGTTTAAATCACCCCTATTTGTAACAATTGGAATTCTAAATATAGCTTAACTATCTGGAACATGAAGTATTGTCCCAGCGGTAGCTTCATTAACTGCTTTGGCTAGCTCACTTTCTAATCGTAATAAATCATTAATTCGATTTGTCACAGAGTGGATTATAATAGTTCCAAATTTTCTATCAATGAAACGTTGTTGATATTCAATATTGCCATCGATAGTGATAAATATGTCAATATTACGAGTATCTAATTCATCAAAAGGTTTCCATCCTTTGAGGCAGCAAGACCTATTTGTGGAACAGTCCAAGTTGCGTGATCTGGAAACAGATGAATTAACCCCTTAGGTAAGCATTCATCAATAATAATTTTCATTATCTATGCAGCCAATTTCTCAATTGCAACTTCGGCACTTTGCAAAACATGCCTGACTTGTTCAAAAGAGACCGTTGGAAAGTCATCTAGAAAAACTTTGACGCTGTCACCAGCTACTAGATAATCAAACAAATTCCTAACAGGTACACGTGTGCCATTGAAAACTAATGCTCCGCCAAGTACTTCAGGGCTGCTTACTACAATTGACATAGTTATTAATCCAGTTATATTTAAATAAGACTAAAAATAGAGGCATTTACAGTAGGAATAATAGCACATAACAGTTGGGTAAGAACTTGACTATCAGAATACGGGTCTGATTAAAAGTGAT
>CAZDMX010000508.1:0-1895 GCA_964506085.1 uncultured Thiothrix sp.
GGAGATATGAGTTTTTGGACTTGGCTCATTATTTTTGGATATTTTCTTAGTGACACTACTGTCACGTTGCTGTTAAGAATTGTTATTGTGAAAAAGTATGTAGCGCATCGTAGCCATGCTTATCAAAACCTGGCTAGAATTTGGGAGAGTCATTTTAAAGTTACGGGTTTTGTGCTTCTATATCATTGTTTGTGGCTTTTGCCTTTGGTCATTTGGTCAAGTTTACAAAAGGAAGTTGCGCCTATAGCTGCTATTCTTGCTTTGAGTCCGGCTGTTTTATGGACGCTACGTTTTGGCCCGATCCTTTCTTCCGAGTAATGTTACATTATATTAAATAGCAATAAGTATTGTAGTATCAGCATATTGGAGAAGTGAATGAAAGTAGGGTGGCTCAGTTTTCACATGGTAGGATTAAGGCCCTTAACCTATCTATTGGAAAATGGTGGAGAGATTGAGGTCGTGATCACTTTAACCGATGATGAGCGTGCTAAACGCAATGGTAATGTTGATTACACGCCGTTATTTTTGAAACATAATATTGCTCTTCATAAAGTGAGCAATATAAATACTTTAGAGTCTAAGGACTTATTAAATAGCCTTCAGCTGGACATTGTTTTTGTGATCGGATGGAGTCAGATAATTAACGACGAAATATTGAATATCCCCAGATTGGGAATGATCGGTGTTCATTCATCGTTATTACCCCGCAATCGGGGTAGTGCTCCTGTTAACTGGACTCTAATCAACGGAGAAAAGGAAACGGGAACCACTCTTATGTTAATTGCCCCAGGCGTAGATACTGGGGATATTATTGACCAAAGAAGCTTTCCTGTTACTCCTTTTGATAGCTGTAAAACCCTTTACGATAAAGTGGCAGATGAAAATACAGAGATGATATTTGATTTCTATGAGCAGCTAAATACAGGAGAATTCACACATTACCCACAAGCTGAAGATTGCTTTGTAGCGCTTTTGCCTCGTAGAAAGCCTGAAGATGGTTTAATAGATTGGTCTGCAAGTGCAGCACAGGTATATGATTTTATACGCGCATTAACACGACCCTACCCGGGTGCATTCGCTTTGCTTGATGGCAAAAAATGGTTTATATGGTGCAGCGCACTGCTTCCCGAGGGTTTTACTCTTCCATCAGCTAAACAGGGAGAGGTTATTGGTCCGGTGTTTAGCCCTATCGAAGATGCGTGTGGCATTTTAATCAAATGCGGTCATTCAGCTTTGTTAGTGTTAGAGCTTGAAGATGAAAATGGAAAACTACTTAAAGGAAAGAGCTTGAGTTTGGCAGATTTGCAGGGTTTGGTTTTCACCTGAAGTGTTATGCCATCTTAATGAAGAACATAATGAAAACAAAAAATAGAGATGATATGGGTGTAAAGGGTATTGCTGTTTGGGGACTTGGAAAGCATGCCCTAAACCGTATACTTCCAGCACTATCATCAGTGGATGACTTGTCCCTCATCGGTGTCTGCTCAAGGAATAGAAAAACTGTTGATGATTGTTCTGCTCAATACCATTGTCATGGCTGGACATCTCCGGAAAAAATGTTGATTGACCCTAGTGTCAATATTGTTTATATAGCTACGCCAATCGGTGTGCATTCAGAGTTGGCGGTTCAGGCATTAAATAGTGGCAAGCACGTCTGGTGTGAAAAGCCACTTACATGTAATTATGAAGATACTCTAATGCTTGTGCGCTTAGCAGAACAGAAAGAGTTAGTGTTGACGGAAGCATTCATGTTCCTGCATCATCCTCAATTTAAAGAAATAGAGAGATTTGTGAGGGTTAAAGAGGCGGGTCAAGCTCATTCCATCATCTGTAGGTTCGGGATACCTGCTTTAGATGAGCCGGGTTTTCGTTTAGACCCGAAGTTATGTGGCGGT
>CAZDMX010000509.1:0-762 GCA_964506085.1 uncultured Thiothrix sp.
GTTACCCGCAACTACAAAAGCATCACATTAAATCACACCCGCTCTAGTTTCTTGTGCTGCACGGAGAAACTGACGATGCTATACTAATACTCAATTCAAAAATGGGGTGGCATAGTTAATGTTCAATTTATCATGTATCAACACAAAACTTCTCACTAACTTAACGGTTGTTTTAGCACTGGTTTTACATAGCCAATGGGTAATGGCTGAAGTTGCTCCAGAGGCCGAAGCAGAAGATTCTAATGCGGCAATTGTCATCGAAACCGCAAAAAAGAATAAAATAAAAGCTACGACTACAATTGAGCCATCAGCAGATGAGAAACAAGATGTAAAAGACGCCGTCGTAAAAATTATTGTTGTTTCCCATGTCATTGATAAAAAAGAGCCCTGGAATTCGTCAATACGCAGAAGTTCTGGGTCTGGGTTTATTATTGATGGTGAGCGTATTCTTACCAATGCCCATGTTGTCTCCAACGCAACGTTCATAGAAGTTCAAAAACATGCTGAAACTAAGCGCTATGAAGCGAAGACAATCGCTATCTCACATGAAGCTGACCTGGCAGTCCTTACCTTAAAAGAAAAAACACCTAGCTTTTTTGAGACTCAAAAATTAGAGTTTGGAAATTTGCCACAACTTCAAGAGGAAGTATCTGCCTATGGCTATCCAACAGGTGGTTCTGGGTTAAGTATTACCAAAGGCGTGGTTTCACGTATTGAACGTAGTAGCTATGTTCATAAAGGGAAACACTTTATTTCCGTGCA
>CAZDMX010000509.1:777-1893 GCA_964506085.1 uncultured Thiothrix sp.
ATCCTGGCAATAGCGGTGGTCCGGTATTGGCTAATGGTAAAGTGGTTGGTGTGGTCATGCAGTCGAGAACCTTTTCACAAAGCATTGGCTATATGATTCCCATCCCTGTGATTAACCATTTTTTGGTTGATTTAGAGGATGGAAGATATGATGGCTATCCTTCTCTTGGTGTGGATATTGAAAAGATTGAAAGTCCTGTTATGCGCAATTTGTATGGTATTAAAGATGATCAATCGGGTGTGTTGATTACTTTGGTGTACCCGGGAACTCCCTCAACAGAAGTATTAAAGAAAAATGACATCATTACTGAAATTGATGGCCGCAGTATTACTAACAATGCCAAAGCTGAATTACGCAAAAAAGAGTTAATTAACTTCAACCATTTTGTAGATATGCATCAGTTGGGGGATGAAATTAAGCTGTCTATTATCCGAGATGGTAAGCAACAAGAAGTTATTGTTAAATTAAGTAAAACGGATGACGACCTTAAATTAGTGGGTTCAAGGCAGTTTGAGCGTCCTCCAAGTTATTTTGTTTATGGTGGCTTCGTGTTTATGCCACTCACAGCTGATTATATTTCTGCTAGCAAAGGACGTTTTTCAAAGGGGCTTGGCGAGAGTATCACCGTTTTAAATCAATTTTGGCCCACCGAAGATAGAACCCAGGCCGTTATACTCACGAAGGTTCTTCCTGATGACAGTAATAAGGGTTTTCATAATGTTAGTAATTTGCTCGTCGATAGTCTAAATGGCAAGAAGTTCAAGGACTTTGAGTCTTTCCATACGATGGTGATGGAAGGTGATTCTGAGTTTCTAGTATTAGAAGATCAGTTTGGATTTCAGGTTGCCATTGATCGAAAGCTTGCCATAGAGAAACAGGATGAGATATTAAAGCGTTACAGCATTGCAGCGGGTGAATCTGAAGATTTAAAAACTGAGCGAGAAGTTAAGCTCAACGATAAAAAAGATACAACAACCCCTACTGCGCTGAAAGATGCTGAGGATGAGAAAGCGAGAAATGAGGATATATAATCTCCATTTATAACATTAGTGCTACATCATTGTTGGGGTTCGTTCCTCGGTAACTGCTCCATGCGTTACCCTACCTCCTGTGTCC
>CAZDMX010000510.1:0-1893 GCA_964506085.1 uncultured Thiothrix sp.
TATCTTTCCAGCAGGTAAGAACGCAACTATGCGACAGACCACAACCATAGTCATGGATCGCGGTGGTGTTCAGAAAGCCGTCAAAGCCATTCTTAAAACTTGCCGCATCCACAAATCCATCAGCACCCACAGTTTTAGACATTGCTATGGGGCACATTTAGTTGAAGCAGGTTTGAACCTTCGATCCATACAACATGAGATGGGACATGAATGTCCAAAAACCACTGCACTCTATACCCAGTTAACCGATGTCAGTCACGCCAATACCGATGCCATCATTAACAAGTTGATTAACCGCCTTAACATTCAATTTGAACTGGAGGTGTAACATGGATCTTGCAACCATCTTTCACCATTATCTTGATCGTTTTAAGAAACAACACCGCAGCTCTACAAATAAGGACCAGTGGTCTGCACTCAATGCCATACTCGGTTGTCGAACCGAGCAGTATGGCAAAGTGTATTTATCTTGTAGCCACTGTCCTTCGCAATACAGTCGGTATCAATCTTGCGGTCATCGCAGCTGCAATCAGTGTCAGAATTTCAACACCACACAATGGTTGCAGCGACAGATGACGAAGCTATTACCTGTTGAGTACTTTATGGTGACTTTTACTTTACCTGCCGAGTTAAGGAAGCTTGCTAAATTCAATCAGAAACAGGTTTACGCCCTGATGTTTGAATGTGCTGTATCCACCTTAAATACTTTCGCCAAGAACGACCCTGCCATAAAAGCGGAACTTGCGAGCACAGTCGTATTACACACCCACTCAAGAACCCTTGAATATCATCCTCACCTGCACATGATTGTGCCGGGTGGATGGGTGAATCAAAGGCGCAATCAATGGCATAATCTAAAGGGAAATTACCTTTTTAATAGTAAGAATTTAGCCGCTGTTTTTAGGGGGAAATTACTCAGCGCGCTAAAATTGGCTGGCCTTGCTTTACCCAAGATACCAAAGCATTGGGTCGCTCATTGTAAGGCAGTGGGCAAAGGTTTACCTGCACTTCAGTATTTGTCTCGTTACCTTTATCGCGGCGTTATTGATAATCGACGCATCGTTAAAGACGACGGTACAGATATTACCTTTGAATATACAGACGGGAAATGTGGCGTAATCAAAACGCGCCGATTACCGGGTGAAGACTTTATCAAACTGATCTTACAGCACACTTTGCCTAGAGGATTCAGGCGTGTGCGTGACTACGGGTGGCTGCATGGTAACGCTAAGAAACTACTGAAGACAGTACAATGGGTATTGCAGGTTGTCTTATCAAACCAGCAGAAATCTGTCAGGCCTCAATTCAAGTGTCGGCAATGTGAAGCAATAATGACCATTATTGGGTTTAGTCGTCCACAAACTTTATCTGGATAATTTAAGTTAGCGTTACCAACCTTAATGCACTGAGAGGGAGGGAAGAAAAACATGATCTAAGGTAGTTGATCAAAATCGTTGGATCTGGCGAGATATCATCTTGCCTGCAACAAAATTGGTCTTTGTAAAAAGGCTTCAATACCGTGAGTGTCTAAAAATATATTCCCTATATAGAGTACTTAGGGCTTGTCCAACAATAGGATAGGTCGCGGCTGACGCGCGACATATCCTTATTCGTTAGGCACTGTTAGCAAAGACCTACTTTTTTGCAAAGATTCTCTGATATTTCTGCAATCGTATCTCCAAGCACACTTGAAATGAATGCAGCAGCAATTACAACGGATGCACCAAGATACGCTGAGACGGCCGCAATTAGAGCTTGTGGTAGCACTGGCAATGTTGCTGCAGCGACTATTGATAGGGCGAGCCCTTTTGCCGTTGCTTTACATGCTTTGCATTTAAATGGGGACGCTCCAGAAGGGCCTAGAGAACGAGGCGAATTTGGAGGAATAGCAGG
>CAZDMX010000511.1:0-1888 GCA_964506085.1 uncultured Thiothrix sp.
CTTGCCCCAATCGTTGTTCCTCCTGCGATTACAATTCCTGAAAATACACCGCCTAAACCCATACAACCAATAGGTTTTAGGCTTTCTTTGAACCCGACTAGATCCCATCAGCTTAGTGGTGAAGAAACCCGTTTCCAGATCAATACTACAAGCGTAGTTGATAATGCAGAATACCAACTTTATTTTGATGATAACCATCAGAGCAACTGGTCTTCCCATACCATATTTACACATCGATTTACACGGATTGGAAAACAGTCTGTCTACGCCAAAGCAATGCTTCATGGCAAAATATATACGAGCAATACCGTCAGTATCTGGATCTGGCCTGACTGGTTAACTTATGTATTAGCCGGCATTGGAGTTGTTGCCCTTGGATCGGGTATTAGTAAAGTGGCTACTTCGACTCCTACTAAAATCAAGCAACCCGCACAATTAACAGTCCATGCACATGTAGATACGGGAACACAGCAAGTTGCAGCTATCACACAGTCAGATATTGATCAGTCACTAGAATTCGAGTTCGATTACGGACTTCCAGGCGATCAGAATATCTCAAGAAGTGAGTAACGATATAGACACTACCCATTAGGGAGAAAAAATTATGAGCGAGATCACTCTAAAGCATCTCTTTCAGCTTAATTTAAAAGACCACCCGTATGTTTTGCTGGAAAACTCAGAGTCAAAGACAGATTTAGATACTATTCATGAACGAGTCAAAAAATTGGCACCGGATGGGGACTTTGGAGGCATCCAGGGACAGCTTCTTGAACATATAGAGTCGCTAATGGATGTGCCGCTTAGCACGATTCTGGTTAATGGCTGGAACAAGCTAAGAGAAATCCGCCTTGTCATTGAGCAGCAAAAAAAATCAGGAAAGAAGACCCCTCAGATTGTTAAAATTTATGATCACAAACTAAAATCAAATCACACCCCAAAACTACAAATTTATATGAATGAAAGTCTCATCGGAACACTCCCTTTAAGTATTGATCTTCAGCTCAAAATATCTGCACTTGAACTTGAAATTCAGGAAGGTGCAATACGAAAAATCATGATGGGTCGATGTGCAGGTGATGGCACCATTTCGTATCTGGGTGCAAAATTACATGAGCAAAAATTCTTAAAGTTTTCGCTACCCGGAAAGGTATCTATTCATTCTGTATCTAATGAAAAAACGCACAATATTGATCTTGGGATAATTGAAAATACTATGTCAGAAGCTGCACTCAAGCCTCGATCCAAAGGTTGGATTATCTATATTATATTGGGTCTGGTCTTTTTAGTGGCTGCTTTTCTTTTCTGGCAGTTTATCTAAACAATGATTACCTAGTTTGCACTTACAAGGTATGGCAGGAACATCCACACTGGCTTTAGGCTCTTTTATAGCTATCACTGCCTATTCTTTTCTAATCAGAAATTTCATCCTCTATACGTATTCTTTTAACGGCCGCATCTACCGCAACTAATGAAGGCTTACTTTCCACGCCATACACGGAAGCAGTAACATATAGCTCATGTTCACTACTGATGGGATATTGAAGTGGTTCAACTGAATCTACCGTAGCGAGTCTTTGAAAACCTAATGTCGCGCCTGTAGGTCTCGCGTAAACTGTATAGTGACTGGCTTCGGGTACTGCTTTCCATGATACATATTGTATATCATGGTCATTTTGCACATAGACCTGTTCTGGTCTATCCACCCTATTTACAAAACTTATTGATGCCTTTTTTTGCGTAACGAGTACCGCATCTTTACCAGAAGGAATACTATCGTTTGGCCCTGCACTATTGACAGTTCCTGATACTGTAGAAGCATTGGAGCTTGGTATTGGTATTGGTATTCCTGTTGATGTTGATGTTGATGTTCCAAGGTTTGCTTCATCAC
>CAZDMX010000512.1:0-1883 GCA_964506085.1 uncultured Thiothrix sp.
TTTGTTTTTTTGTTAACTTAGCCATCACACTACACCCTCTGTCTCGATACCCATACTGCGAGCACTTCCCGCAATCGTTCTAACTGCTGCATCCATATCGGCTGCCGTTAAATCAGGCTCTTTTGTCTTAGCTATTTCTTCTAGCTGCGCACGGCTAACTTTGCCTACTATGTTGGTATTTGGCTCACCACTACCTTTTTGCAAACCAGCTGCCTTCTTTAGCAATATAGCCGCTGGAGGCGTTTTGGTAATAAAGGTAAAACTTTTATCGTTGTAAACCGTAATAACCACAGGAACAGGCATATTCTGTTCCATATTCTGAGTTTGTGCGTTAAACGCTTTACAAAACTCCATGATATTCACACCATGCTGTCCTAAAGCAGGACCAACAGGAGGGCTTGGGTTTGCAGCATTTGCAGGAACCTGCAACTTAATATATGAAGCGACTTTTTTAGCCATTTTTACTTTCCTCGACGGGTGCAGTCGGCTTACGCCTCCCCGTGATTGTGTTATTCGTTAACTACTGCTCTTGGTATTAGCAACAGCATATCAACTAAAAATCAGGCTTTTTCAACCTGAAAGAAATCTAGTTCAACCGGAGTTGAACGTCCAAAAATCTGTACTGCAACAGAAAGCTTGCTCTTGTCGTAGTTTACTTCTTCTACAATTGCGTTGAAATCATTAAACGGCCCATCAACTACACGAACCACTTCACCCACTTCAAACATAACTTTAGGCTTTGGTGCATCTTCACCTGCCACACTGCGCAGAATATTATCTGCCTCAGCATCCGTTATGGGCGCGGGCTTATCGCTCGTACCACCGATAAAACCTAGCACTCTGTCAGTATCCTTAACCAAGTGCCAAGAGTCATCATTCATTTCCATCTCGACTAAAACATAGCCTGGGAAAAACTTACGTTCACTTTGGCGTTTCTTTCCGCCTCGCATCTCTACCACTTCTTCTGTGGGAACGAGAATGCTGCCAAACATGTCTTGCATTTCAAAACGTTCAATACGTTCTTGCAAAGCAGCTTGAACACGCTTCTCGAAACCAGAAAATGCTTGAATTACATACCAGCGCTTTGCCATCTTAGCCTCCCGCCGACAGGAAGAGCTTCACAGCCCAGCCAAGTATTGAATCAATAATCAGCAAAAATACTGCCAATATAGCCACCATAATGATAACCACCAAAGTGGTCTGTATCGTTTCCGCACGACTCGGCCAGACCATCTTGCGAACTTCTGTACGGGCATTACCCATGAAGCCAATTAGGTTCTTTCCAGAGTGTGTTGTTAACGCCACGCCTGCTGCCACACCTACGACAGCGAGCAAACCTAACACACGATAAAGCAATGACTCTTGTGAGAAATAATAAAACCCACCCATTGCTACAAATAGCAGCGCAATAGCGATTATTAATTTCAGAATATCAAATGACGATGTTTGCGAATTCGCACTAGTTGCTGCCATTATTTTCAATCTACATCATAGGTAAACATGGCAGGCCAGGAGGGAGTCGAACCCCCGACCTACGGTTTTGGAAACCGTTGCTCTACCAATTGAGCTACTGGCCTATGTTTACTTTAAACAACAAAAGAACGAGGAGGGTTCAACCTACTCGTTCTCGAAAAGGAGCGCGATTATAACAGAATAGAGTTATAACTCAACAGCAACATTCAGCTTATTACTTATTTACCTTTATATCGGCAAACAAGAACAGCAAACGCGCTTCACTCATTGAGTATCGCTATTAAGCAAACACTCAATATAGGCTATAAGCTATTCAATAATCTTAGCCACAACGCCCGCGCCTACGGTACGACCACCTTCACGAATCGCAAAGCGTAATCCGTCTTCCATCGCTATCGGTGCGATTAAAG
>CAZDMX010000513.1:0-1880 GCA_964506085.1 uncultured Thiothrix sp.
TGTGTTGCAGTATTTTTAGGCTTTGATTATTCATGGTCTTAATTGTTTATTGATTGATGCGTAGATCAAAAAAATAAAACTCCCTTCCTTGTTAGAGGATGGGAGTTTATGGGGTATAACTAATACGAAATGACAAAGAAGGAACTATTCTTCCACTTCTTCCTTATAGGCTTCGGCATTCATTAGTTCATCTAGGTCATCTACTGAGTCTAGCTTGAGTGTGTAAATCCAACCTTCACCAAAAGGATCGCTATTGATAGTTTCAGGTGCATCATCAAGAGCTTCGTTGACAGCTACGATAGTACCTGGAACAGGCGCATAGAAATCGGAAGCTGCTTTAACTGATTCAACAACACCGACTGCATCTTCTGCACCAAACTCTGCATCCATTTCAGGCAGTTCGACATAAACTATGTCGCCAAGAAGCTCTTGGGCGTGATCGGTAATGCCGATATTCACAGTGCCGTCACCATTGTCACGAATCCACTCGTGGGATTTGGTGTATTTTAGATCGTCGATTATTTCACTCATTATGTATTCTCCAAACATGATTTACCGTTACGGGCAAAGACCGGTTTTACTACGGTTGCAGTCAATTCTTTACCACGAATTTCAACTTTACATTGCTTGCCTATACCCGCAGGGACACGAGCTAAAGCAATGGCTTTTTTAAGGGTAGGTGAGAAAGTTCCACTAGTGATTTCGCCTTCTCCATTTTCTGTGCTGACTTTTTGGTGATTTCGCAAAACACCACGGTCTTCCAAAATCAAGCCTACAAATTTTTGTTTAATAGCTGATTTTTTCTCATTTTCTAAAGCGCTGCGACCAATGAAGTCTCGATTCTCAGGCTGCAAAGCGATAGTCCAGGAAAGCCCTGAAACCAGCGGGGAAGTGGTGGTGTCCATATCCGTACCATACAAATTCATACCTGCTTCAAGGCGTAGGGTATCACGCGCACCCAAGCCTATAGGCTGAACGCCAGTCTCTAGTAGTGAATCCCACAAAGCGGTAGCTTTTTCATTAGGTACCATTATCTCAAAACCATCCTCGCCAGTGTAGCCAGTACGTGCATAGAACTTATCACCTATAGCCATGCCAAAGAAGGGTTTGAGTTCGCTTACTTTTTTTGTGGCTTCATCATCTAATAAAGACAGTGCTTTGTCTCTGGCATTTGGGCCTTGAACAGCGATCATAGCCAGGTCATCACGCTCAACAAATTCTGCATCAAAGGTTTCAATCTGTTGATTGATCCAGGCGAGATCATTGTCACGGGTAGCGGCATTGATCACCATGCGGTAGTCTTCATCAGATAGATAGTAGACAATAAGGTCGTCAATAACTCCGCCATTTTCATTCAGCATGCAGCTGTACAGAGCTTTGCCAGTGTCTTTTAGTTTGTCTATGTTATTTGCCAGAAGGTGGCGTAGAAAGTTTTTTACTTCCGTGCCTTTGAAGTCAAGAATGACCATGTGGGATACATCGAACATGCCGGCATCATTTCTTACTTGATGGTGCTCATTTAACTGTGAGCCGTAATTGATAGGCATTTCCCAGCCAGCAAAATCAACAATTTTACCTCCAGCTTCGAGGTGCTTTTCATAGAGCGCGGTGCGCTGTGGAGTAGAGTGTGGGGTTGATTGCGGATCAATATTATTATCGGACATGGCTTTCTCTTACAAATTTCAAACAACAAAAGGGCGGTAGGCCTAGTCATTAGGCTAGTCTTGGAGGCTGTCCGAGAATAGAGAAGCTACTACAATCCACCCTGATATATGACTATTTCCCGATCAAATTCGTTAAAGAGTTACAGCTATTCGCCTCATTCGATCGAAAAATAATCACATACCAGGATGAATTTCGCTACGCTTCCTATTCTCGGA
>CAZDMX010000514.1:0-1879 GCA_964506085.1 uncultured Thiothrix sp.
GCAACTACTTCTTGCCAGTTAGGATCTGTGGTGCAACTTACGCAAACAACGGGTAAAGCTTCGGGTTCAAACTTTTCCATCGGAACGCATCGCATTGCTTATGATGCCTCTGATAATTGTGGGCAAGTTAAGCAGTGCAGCTTTACAGTTAGTGTTAAATCAAAACCAACACCACCTGAGAATACTGCTGACTGCCCAACCAGATTAACTTTATATACGCAGCAGGCTGTTGATAGTTTTCCAAGAAATTATCCAGAATGTACCGTTATGAAAGGAAGTGTTCAGCTCGGCAAAACCTTTTTCCCTAGTCATACTTCTATCAGTTACACCGTTAGAAGTCTCGCAAAAAGTACAAGCTCTATCACCTATATACCTGGCCTCTTTTATCCATACAACATAACCAACCTAAATGGCTTATCTCAGCTTACTTCTATCGAAGGTGACTTGACCATTGGAAATGTTTCTTTAGTAGATTTATCGGGTCTGGATAATCTCACTTATGTGGGTAGTTTGACTGTTTTTAATAATCGTTATCTGAAAAGCTTAACGGGTTTAAACAAAGTAACTACTGTGGGTTCCAATTTGACTTTGAATAAAAATCCGTTATTAATCAATTTAACTGGGCTAAATAAGCTAGTCTATATTCGTGGTGATCTAAGTTTTACTGGTGATATTTTCGGCTATCAACGTACCGGGTTATCCAGTTTATCTGGATTGGATAAACTAGGGCAAATAGACGGTAAACTAACCATACATTCAAATCCTAATCTATACACTTTATCTGGTTTAAATCGGCTTTCTAAAGTTGGGAAAAGTGTGTCAATACACTCCAATTCGAAATTAAGAAATCTAGATGGGCTGGATAACCTTACCCGTATCAATGGTAGATTAAGCATTACTAACAATAGCTTACTCAGCAATATTAAAGGTATTCAAAATATTAAGTATTACACGATTAAAACAAAACCAAGAAACTTTCTGGTTACAAGGAGTCTGACTATAACAGCCAATAAATCTCTTTCTCAATGCGACATCAAAAACATCTGCAAATTTTTGAAAGGATCACACAGAACAGCGCACATAAATAATAACGCCGCACAATGCAATTCAAGAGCAGAGATAGTCGCTTCTTGTCTAAGAGGCACTGTACCAGTCACTCCCAACCCTCCCGTTGTACAACCACCTCCATGTCGATTAATAGGTAAAGGTGAACGGGACTGTCCAATACCACTTGTAACTTCTCCTCCTGGAACCTTTGAACCTCAAGGCGGGAAATGAGAAATACGTAATACGGCGTTGATGGCGAATACGTGCCTTTAGCCATCTTAAACCCACTTGCTGGAGTGAATTATGTTCAATGTTAAACATTACAATTTAATCATCATTATATCGTTAGCCCTCACAGGTTGTGGAGGCAGTGATGGAACATCTGATTCTACTGCCCCTTCTGTTGCTCCAGAAATACTTGATGGCGGTGGCGGAAATGTTAATGAAGAAAATGTCAGTGAAGCCGAAAATGAGAACCCGATTGCCTCTCCTCAGCTTGTTCAAATAAGAGAGCTTAATTCAGTCAACATCACTCTGACAGCCACAGATGCTGATGGCGATATGCTCCTCTACAATATTACAACTCCGCCTGTTAACGGCAATCTTCAGGGTGTGCCTCCGACACTAATCTACACACCGAATGAAAATTTCATTGGAACAGATAGTTTTAAATTCAAAGCTAATGATGGAAAGACCGATTCTGAAGTAGTAACCGTTGATATAAATGTTTCAAGCACGTCAGCAATTATCATGAACCTTGAACTACCAGAGAACCCTGAGCTAAAAGATGCAACTTATGTATTAAGGCACCAGTCTACTTACCTAATCCCAA
>CAZDMX010000515.1:0-1879 GCA_964506085.1 uncultured Thiothrix sp.
TAAAGAGTTGCCGCACACCCAATGGGTACATGTAGAGAACTTACGACATCATTTCCAATCGGTTATTTCGCAAATCGGGGATGTTAGAAGTAATGGTTTCTGATATACCGTCATGATTAATGTGTTCAAATAAAGTAACACCAGCTGTTGCAGCTGAAACACTATTGATACTAAAAAGAGTAATACTTGGTACTAATAATACCGTCCATAATTGACTTTTCATGATCCTTCTCCAAGCTATTGCATTAATAGATATAGCCCTTCGATAATAGCCTGTCAAGGCTCCATAAAAGGATAAAAACTGGCATGACAAGATTATAAAAAAGAATAACACTCATGTAAACCAAAAATAATTACCGACTAAATGTCTCCATCAACCCTAACAACTCTTTAGTTTTTTCTTTCATCAAGGGTTCATTAGCTCTAGATTCAACATTCAACCTAACGACAGGCTCAGTATTGGAACTTCGCAAGTTAAAGCGCCACTCTAAAAATTCCATACTTAGACCATCAGTTTGGTCAACAACAACAGCATCTGGTTGGTAAAACTTATGTATTTTCGCAATGACTTCCACAGAGTTCTCAATCGTACTATTTATCTCACCCGAAGAAGGAAAAGCAAGTATTCTATCTTGCAACATTTCCGAGAGCGTTAATGAACTGTTAGACAATATCTCAGTAACCAACAGCCACGGAATCATGCCACTATCACAATACGCGAAGTCTCTAAAGTAATGATGAGCACTCATCTCACCACCATAAACAGCATCCTCTTTCCTCATTCTTTCCTTAATAAACGCATGACCCGTTTTACTCTGAACAGGAACCCCACCAGCTTCATTAACAAGATCAATAGTATTCCAAGTCAACCGGGGATCATGGATGATTTTACTACCTTCATAGCGCCTCAAAAAGGATTGAGCCAAAAGACCAACAATATAATAACCCTCGACAAACTCACCCTTCTCATCAAACAAAAAACAGCGATCAAAATCACCATCCCAGGCAATTCCCATATCCGCACCATGTTCCAGTACAGCCGCTGAGGTATGATGTCTGTTTTCAGGTAACAACGGATTAGGTATTCCATTAGGGAAGTGACCATCAGGTTGATGATGAACTTTAATAAATTCTATCGGCACAGCTAAATCATTAAACCTAGACTCAATAGCATCAATGACATGTCCAGCTGCACCATTACCAGCATTGACCACTAGCTTTGTAGGCTTTATTTCATCTGCGCTAATATAACCACACAAGTGCTCAATAAAATCATCAATAATTATCTTTTCAGTCAACGTACCATGAGCAACATCTTCGAACTCATTCAACTCAGCCAAGCGTTTAATTTCAAATAAACCTGTATCACCACTAACAGGCTTAGCATCCTCTCTAACCAACTTCATACCGTTGTAATCCATTGGATTATGGCTAGCCGTTACTACAATTCCACCATCCATTTTGTAATGGAAGGTTGCGAAATAAATTTCTTCCGTACCACACATACCAACGTCATGAACATTAACACCGCCATGTAACAAACCACGTATCAACGCATCCTTAAGCTCAGGACTAGACAACCGAATATCACACCCCACAACCATATTCTCAGGTTTAATAAACTCAGCATAAGCCCGACCAATACGATACGCCACATCCGTATTCAGCTGATCAGGTACCTTTCCCCTAATGTCATAAGCCTTAAAACAAGTTATCTCTTTCATTTTTTTCTCACAAATTAATAAATTACCCCACCGAGAGCAGGCGGAGTATTAACTATCTAAGGAAGCAAACCTATAGAAGTTATAGCAAGTACTTTTTTAACCATATGTGACCAAGTAGAGACGTAGCATGCTACGTCTCTACAATTTCCTGCCAA
>CAZDMX010000516.1:0-1875 GCA_964506085.1 uncultured Thiothrix sp.
ATAAAATTAATAATTAACGTGTAAAGTATGATATCTTTTTAATCAAATAGGGTGGTTTTTTTAAAACAGGGGTAGAAGAATGGAAAGTTATATTATAGCGGCATGGCTGGGTGGGCTACTAATGGGCTGGATAGTAGTGTTGCATTTTTTGATCGTAGGTCGAGGTGCGGGATGCTCAACGGCTTATGCCTGTGTGCTGGATTCAGTACATAAGGATGTCAATTGGTTTGGTAAGCTAGATTCTTTCAAGTTCTTTTTTGTTATCGGTTTACCCGTGGGTGGGTTGATCCATGCAATGATTTTTCAATCAGGATGGCAATTTAGCTTCGACATGGGGATGTATGAAGAAGTGTTACCCGTTAGTACGAGCCTGAAAGTACTTGTACTATTTATTGGGGGTATTTTACTGGGCTTTGGTGCGCGTATGGCTGGGGGTTGTACCACGGGTCATGCACTGGTTGGTGGGGCAATGCTTAGCTGGGCTAGCATGTTTGTAGCCGTTATGTTCTTTGTGGTTGCAACAATAACAACTTGGTTGTTATTTGCACTCTAAGGACTCAGGAATAAATAACTAATTACAATTATACTTAAAAACAGGGGCATAAAACAATGCAGGTTAAAATAACTTCAGCAGCAGCAATTGGTTTAGGTACGGCGTTTGGTTTTTTACTCGTGTCCGTAGGGGCGACGACATTTGATGTGATGGCCAATATGTTTTTGTTCGAGAATTTCCAATTGCCTATAGTGTTAGCGATGGCAATGATGACGGGTGTGGTGGGAGTGTGGATGATTCAGCGCATGAAAGCATCCAGTATTATCTCCCAGAAAGCGATTAAATATGAAAAAATTAAATATTCTCATCGGTTGATTATAGGCGCACTTTTCTTTGGTGTCGGTTGGGCTTTAACGGCATCTTGTCCGGGTACGGCTGTTGCCATGCTGGGAGAAGGCAAGATGATAGGGCTTCCGGTAGTGGTTGGTATCTTTGCCGGAACCTGGATATTTGGTTTTTATGATAACCGCAGCCAAGGCTAGATTTCTACGATTCTTACTGGCATTGAGCAATGATTCTTCGTATTATACCGATAATTGAATAGTTATAATAAGGTATAAGAATGAACCAAGATGAAATGAAAAAAGCGGCTGCACAAGCCGCTTTAGAATATGTTGAGCCCGGTATGATTGTAGGAATTGGCACAGGTTCTACGGCGAATCACTTTATAGACTTACTGGCGACAGTTAAAGGCAAGATAGATGGCACGGTTGCAAGTTCTATAGCCAGTGAAGAGCGCTTAAAAGGTCACGGGATTCCGGTTATGGATTTCAATACAGCAGGAGAATTATCACTGTATGTAGACGGAGCGGACGAATCCACCAAGCATTTGCACCTTATAAAAGGCGGCGGTGGCGCGTTAACCCGCGAGAAGATTGTAGCTGCGGGTAGTGAAAAGTTTGTTTGTATTGCTGATGATACAAAGTTAGTTAGGGTGCTAGGTGAGTTTCCTCTACCTATTGAAGTCATTCCCATGGCGCAAAGCATGGTAGCGCGAGAAATCGTAAAGCTAGGCGGCACACCAGAGCTTAGAGTAGGTTTTACCACCGACAACGGCAATATCATCCTTGATGTTAGAAATATGGAAATTCTTAATCCAGTTGAAATGGAAGCAAAGATTAACCAGATTGCAGGTGTGGTGACGGTAGGTATTTTTGCACATCGTCCCGCTGATGTGTTGATACTCGGTGGTGCTGATGGTGTGCAGGTTTTAACGTAATCACCAATATACGAAGTAACAAAAAATACTGCCAATATGGATTTCTAGATTAAACCTAAAAAACGCAGTTGAAACGTAGCGAGAATGACTAGAGTGCTGAAGA
>CAZDMX010000517.1:0-1872 GCA_964506085.1 uncultured Thiothrix sp.
TCCCACTGTGGCAGATACCAACAGATAAATTAGCGATGACGATGATTGAAGCCGGGCTCAAAGCAGTGATTACTTGCGTTGATCCTAAGCAATGTCCAAAAGAATTTGCTGGCCGTGAGTTTAATGCAGCACTGTTAGCTGATCTGCCAGCTTCGGTTGATCCCTGCGGTGAAAAAGGTGAGTTTCATACGTTTGTCTTTGCTGCGCCGATTTATGACAAGACAATTGATATTACTGTGGGTGAGGTGGTCGAGCGCGAAGGTTTTGTTTTTGCTGACGTGTTACCAGTTTCCTTAGACAAAGGGGATACAGTGTTAGCTGAGTAGCGGCTATGATTCTTTTATTTTATAAGGCATGGCAATGAACGAGAGTATGGTATCGGTAGCATCATCCAAGTAAAGGTTGTGGTCTTCTTTATGTTTAATTTGTAATACGGCTAGTGCTTCAAACGTATTGTCTTTTATTTTTACGGCAGAAATGATCTTGCCAACGCTTTCATTGCTGTTAGTTGCAGAGCTATAAATACCATCACCTGCTAGAGGTTGTTTTTCACAGCTAATATGCAAACGATACATGCGTCGCTTGAGTTTACCCAGATGGTGCATACGAGCAACGACTTCTTGGCCAGGATAGCAGCCCTTGTTAAAACTCAAGCCACCGACAAGATCAAGGTTCAGCATTTGCGGAACAAAAGCACCCTGGGTTTTTTCTGTCAATGTTGGCTGACCCTGTTGAATATCGAGTAAGTGCCAAACGCTATCGTCACAGCTTAAACTATCTTTCGATAGCGTATTCCATGCCTCGCCAAGCTGGTTGTCATCACCAATAATTAGGTGGCGCGCAAGTTTACCGTTAAGCTTGGCCAGAATCAGACCATTATTGTCAATGGATATACCGCATGGCGACAGCGCGGCATCTGTGATTAAGCCTGATATGTTGTTTGATACTTGCTGAGCAAAACCGATACATTGCAGCTCGCTTGGCTTAAATTCCACTGCGGCCATGAGCACAAACATTTGTAGACGCTTAACGACATTTAATGCAATAGATTGATCTATTATCACCAGGTATTTATCGGCCAACCGAATCAAGTAAAATAATGCAATGAGTCGGCCTTTAGGGTCACAATAACCGTTGAGTTGCAGTGTATTTTTATCGAGCGCCTCAACATTATTGGTCAGTTGACCATGAAGAAATTTTTTGGCGTCTGCGCCATGAACTTCAATGACCTTAAGATTGTTAATTTGGCAAAGCAGGTTTTGCTGGCGAATATCGCTAGTACTATCTGATAAGGCCATGTTGTTGAGAATTTCTGGATACTGCTTATTGCTCATAGGTCAGAGTGCTCTAGTTTGTTATGCTGTACGGGAAGTATTAGCAGTATCAATAATACGGAATACTAATCAAGATGTATAACAAAATAAAATCCACTTTGAGAGGGTTACTCGGCGCATGGGTTCGCAACGCCCAGTCTTTTTAAAGCTGTCCCAAATTCATTTCCCGGCAATGGCCTTGGTGTCGATTTTGCATCGGGTTGCGGGTGTCATATTGGCTATCTCGATGCCATTGGTGGTCTATTTTCTGTCTGTTTCGCTCGAGAGTGAAAACAGTTATCAGCAGTTGTTGAACCATCTGCTAACAATACCCATCAAGTTGATGCTAGTGCTTGTCTTATGGGCATTTGGCCATCATGTGTTTGCGGGTTTTCGTCTGCTATTTATCGATTTTTATGGTCGGCCAGTGCAAGGTCGGGGCACGGCGCGTGCAGTGCTTATACTCAGCGCCTTGAGTTTGATTTTGGCTGCCCTGGTGGTATTTACCCCATTGCTATGATCACCTCAATACAAGGTATACACGCCTGGTTATTACAAC
>CAZDMX010000518.1:0-1866 GCA_964506085.1 uncultured Thiothrix sp.
TAAGTAAGGTAAGCGAGAAAACCCGTCAGGTTTTTGGAAAAACTTACCTGTTACGGAGGAAGAGGTAAGGGATTACCATAGCCACAAACAGGTCGAAAACCCATCCAACCAAGATTTTGGTGACCGTTTTCGGATGTATTGCTGTTATCCCTTTTGCCAGCCCGACACCGACTACTGCCCCTACTACTGCCCCGGAGGCGGAGACAGTCACCCCTGCGCGGGCAAAGATATGGAGGATAATACCTTCTGACAAGATAGCTACAAAAGCGGTTTTGCCAGTGTATAGACTGTATAGGAAAAAATTACTGCACCGGTAGGCGCTGCTATCCAACCGATAACGATCTGGACTATTTGACGGGTACTTATCACTTTTATTCCTCTTGCCAGTCCTACGCCGATAATCGCGCCAACAACTGCTTGACTGGTTGAAACAGGAATGCCTAACATTGCGAAAAGATGAATACCAAAACCACCAATAAGCTGTGCTGAAAAAGCTCCTGTAATATCCAGCGGTGTGATATTTTTGCCCACTGTTTCAGTAACACGGCGTCCGAAAGTAAGAGCCCCGACTGCCAGAGCAATCCCGCCCAAAATAGATAGCTCTTGCCCTCGGCCTGGAAACATATTCAAGAGAGGCCCCACGGCGTTGCCAACATTATTTGCCCCTAATGAATAGGCAAGATAGCAAGCAGAAAGGATCGTAGCCATGGAAAGTATCTTATTCCAGAGAAGGACATTTTTAACTCGGCGTAGAAAATAAGTCAACCCAGTATACAAAAGTAAAGATAGCATCATTGTTAATACTGGAGATAATACCCAGGTGAGTAGAATTTTCATTAGCATCTCATACTGTATGTATTCTGAATGAAAACCAAAAGCCCCAATACCAACTCCAAGGACACCTCCGACAACGGCTTGAGAGGTTGAGACAGGAATCTTGAAGAAAGTAGCCAGCGTGACAAAAAATCCTGCTGAGAGCAAGGCAACAAGAATTGCAAGGCTAGGTAATACTGTCGCAACAATTCCTTTGCCAATTGTCCCCATTACATAATGACCTTGGAGATAAGCTCCCAGCATGGCAAATATAGCCACAAGGATAATGGATTTTCTGTATTTTAGGATTCCTGAGCCGACGGCGGTGCCAATACAGTTTGCCGCATCATTGGCTCCAATATTCCAACCTACATAAAAGCCAGCAAGTAAAAATATGAGTATATCCATTATCTCTCCTTTGGTATTCCTTTAGAATTGGGCTTGAACTATTAAAGCTTGCCAGCAGCATCCTAGTATAACGTTTCATGAAAACCTTTACAAGTTAAGTATATAATGTGTTATAGTCACCTAAAACACTATCTTTGCACTTTTCAAACAGAATTGGCGTTCAACGAGGCACAGACGTCAGATGGAGTGGCTCCAGCCCAGAACTGCTGGTAAATCCAACTCAGCAAGTTGCGTTGGTGCATGTCGTGGACAGCCCGGCGGGCATCACCCGATGTCACATGGGTCTCCAGAGCAGCTTCTATCTGGGCACGTTGCTCGTCCAGAAATACGGAGATACAAGCGATCAGTGTCCAGAAGCGCAGGATGGCCTTGTCACTCAGGAGTTGATAATGATCACTGCCCAGCAGATCCTTGTTGTCTTCAAACATCACCTCGATACCCCAGCGGATGGCCAGCACATTGACCACTGCCTGAGCATCGGCGTCTAGCAGGGTGGTACCCCAATAACGGACCTGCTCCACTGGCCTATCCAGAGACTCTCGGGTGATGAGCACTTGGCAGGCCCCCAATTTGCGTACCTTGGTGCGCACGATGTGGGCATGAATAGCCCGCCCACCCTGTTGCGACGGCCACACCACCGGCTCA
>CAZDMX010000519.1:0-1864 GCA_964506085.1 uncultured Thiothrix sp.
ATTAACACGACCATTCGCACCTAGTGCCAATGCACCCACGGTCGCATCAGGGTTGTCAATAGAGGTATAATACAACCTTACACCCACTCCTAGAGAATAGGGTTTATCAGAAGCTGTAGAAACACCCCCAGATGTAAGACCAATAAAGCCTAGTACATCATCATCTTCATTGTACAAGCCACCAAGGCTAATCTTTGCGCCTTCTGAACTAATCCTATCGGTATCGAGATGTACTTCGATTGCAGCCGTCTCTTTGCTCAGTGCAAAATCAAGCTCCGAAGCCATTGTCGAAGCCGTAGTAAAACTTAATAACATGAACCCGCATACTTTTTGAAAGTACATAATTTCTCCTTGTTTTGTAAGTTAGAGCGCTCCGTTCTATGCCGTATAAGCATCCGAACAGATGCACAATTATTTATTCCTTTAACCTAAAAAACTCCGCTAGGTTAATCTTAGCTAATATTATCATTATGTTACCTGACACGGGCACTGTAACAAACTTATTTGCTTTTATTAAGATATTTTCAGCGTTCTGCTAAAAAGTTGATCTATTGATGCCTAACCTACATGTAGCACCTTGTAAAAATTTCTGGCAGATTTAACAAAACAAGCAAGAACCCGGTTCTTACGCCATTCAAGCGTGTACAACTCGGTGCTTTTATCTTTGATACATTCTTTTCCAGACTCGTCAGGAATATAGCTAGAAAGAAAGTCTATACGCGGGCATCCCCGCTTAATAACTTCTTCAATGACATGTGCCATCAATAGAAGCATTGGAGAAAAACGAATGCCATCACCTCTTATCGCAGCCATCTGATAAATCTGAATCACTTCATTATCGGCTCGGTAATAGCATAATGATGCTAGCAATCTTCCATCCATCACTAATGAGACAATCTCAACACGGTTTTTAAGAGAGAGTAAATGGCAGATATCGTCGTGGAATTTCATGTAATGTTCACCATCAAAGAAACATTTACCTGCAGATGATTTCCGTTGTTGGGTACATAAAATTTGTGTGAGTGATTGTAAACCAGAATGTATGTCATCAGGCTGACTATATTTTCTGATTTCGGCATTACCTGTTATACCCATCTTCTTCTTATTACCCCGATAATTAACCCTCCAGAGTAAATTTTGAGCTGAAATAAATGCATCAAAGGAAGCCGGTAACACCAATGACAGAGCCTGCTTTTTAATATTAGAAACACAGGTTTGAGACTGGGGAAACAAGCTTATTATTTGAAAGAGAAGACTCTGCTCAGTCACTCCCTGAAAAACAATCTTCGAATAATGACTACCTTTTTTCAGGTAATTCACTAGGCTGTTTAGGACTAAACTCCGATCGTTCTGATTCCCATTTGTAATGATATCCAACTGTTCACTATCAGCTATGACGCTATCCATTTCACCCATTGCCGACTGACCTAAAAGCCGTAATGTGCTCTTGGTACTGATTGGGTTTGAAGCATTATTTTCGATATAAAAGGGGGCAACTGCAATTAACGATTTATTACAATAAAGAGAAATAATACAAAGCTCACTTGAAGATTGCTCAGCGAACCAGAGCCACCATGTATATAACCAATCGTGTGATAAGTAGATATTAGAGTTACCAGAACATTTTAACAACTCAGCCCATGGCTTTACCATCTTTGCAAACTCATGCTTATCCGTCGCTACCACTATGTTAGTAACTTCTGATTGCTCTGTTTGTCCCTGCGCTGACTGCTGCCTCGACAGCTCCATTCCTTTCAGAATAGTACCAGATATCGCCATATTATTTTCCCTAACAACATTCGCTCATAGTTGTCTCCTCTGAAGTCTTTGTTCCAGATTTTTTTACAAATTGTCGAACCTAAAA
>CAZDMX010000520.1:0-1863 GCA_964506085.1 uncultured Thiothrix sp.
AGCCATTCGTTCTGTTTTTTTCATTCTCCTCCCACGGTCCTCCATGAAACGGGCTTTTAAACGGGCTTGTGGCGCTATGTTGGCCTTATCAAAGCTATAGGTAAGTTGGTTATTGTATTGCTTAATGCTTAGCGTTTTATTGTTTTTTGTGGGTGATTGATCTCCCTTACTTTCTTTTTCAACCGATTTACTTAGGCTCTCAATCGCTTTCTTCAAGGAACCGTTGTTTTTTGAGGCAATGGTCAAGTGTCTGATTAATGCCTTACGACTACTCAGGTAGGCTAGACCTTCCGGGTTATTTTCATAGGTGGAAAATAGGTGTTCAATAGCTTCGGGATTGCTAATGTCTTCAAACCCGAAAGATGCGCCTTTCATATTTTCCATCATTCTTGTATCGGCTGGGAGGCTTTCCCTCCAGAGTTCGAAACTATTTTCTACTGATTTTCGTTGAGCTTCGGGTATATGTTCATAGGCGCGAGACCACTTGTGTATGAGTGAAATATCAACATCTGCAACTTGCCCAGGGTGAGTATGGTCAGGGTGATTCCAAACGAGTAACTCTTCTGCTAAAGCTTTTTTAGCTGAGTGATTTTCTTCGGCTATTTGCAGGGCTTTTCGCATATGTCGAATACGATCTGTTTGTGGGCCTTCACAGCGCATGGTTGCTGCCATTAGCTGCTTAACTCGTTCAGGGTCTGCTTGTTTAGGGGTTGTCAGATTAATCCAGTTTGTTTGTATACCCAGTTTTTCTAGTTGTTGCCAGAATTGTGTCCAGTTATGTTGTTCGCGACTGGCTGATAATGAGAATGCACCTTGATCTCCAATGTATAACACCGCGCTGTTGTCAGTGATCTGTTGATTGAAGGAGCTACCATCAGGAAAGATCAATTCACCACTAGCGTTGGGTGAGTAGTTAATCGGGGTGTATTTTAAACGACTACGACCCAATAGCTGTAGGGCTGCCTGTAGATATTGGTGTCGTTCTAATGCGGCAGGTTCTAGTCGTGCTGATAAATCTAACAACAGATAGAGCGCATCAGGTAGGCGCTGACGTTGTTTAACGGGTATTTTGTCTAGTGCTTTATTTTGTGCAATGGTTTTGATGGCTTGTGGAATATCAAGCTTTTTTGTGGCATGGCATAGTTGCAGGCTGTGCTTTAATTGACTTCGAGCTTTTGACAGACTAATTAAGGGTGCGACGGTTGGACGTGGTCTTCTGGTTTTATCATGGCTCTTATTGATTAATACAGGAACGATACTCGCCGCTAATTTTTCATCGGTGGCTAAATACCAGTAGCTGAAGTCATTTTGAGGTTGTTTTTCTTGTTTCTTAGCTTCTTTGGTTTTTTCTTCTTGGGAAATTCCCTTCTGTTGTTGCTTGCCTTCAGGTAGCTCAATTGAGAGTGCTTTAGAAGACTTTTCTTTAACTTCAAAGCCTAGTAAGGCTGCTACCTCATCATCCACAACATCACCGAGTGCTTTCCTCAGTCTTATTAAATCGGCATAGTTGATGGTTGATTTCACGATTAATTAGCTGCTTTATTTATTTAAGGAAGTAACGTTTTATGGACTTCAAATGAATATCTAGCTGTGCATCACTATCATCAGGGGCTATGGCTTGTAGGGCATGTAGCATGTCGACAAACTCACTGGCTCCTGGGGTGTAATTACTTGCGCTATGATGGGCTGAATGCCGTTGCTTATAAATTAGCTTTGCACAGGCTTCTGCTACTTTTTTAGAGTAATTTTTTGTCATTTGTGCTTGGGCAATCAGTTTCATGCGTCGAATGAAGTCATCTTCCCCTGTGGGTAAAGTGACTTCATGGCAGACGCAACGACGCAGAAGTGGCGCGGGTAATGTTC
>CAZDMX010000521.1:0-1861 GCA_964506085.1 uncultured Thiothrix sp.
CGAGAACTCCCAGTTATTTATGAAGAGCTTCTGGTGCGACTACAAAGAGCGCAACAGCAACAACGCCTTATTGCAAAAGCCCTGTTTATTAAAATTCGTTTTGATGATTTCGAAACAACTACGTTACAAGCAGCAGGGTCTCAAGCAGATTTATCCAGTTATCAAAGGCTCTGTAAACAGGCATGGTTGCGAGGCCAACGCCCAGTGCGGCTAATGGGTATTGGCCTGCAATTTTACCCGCCTGAGATACCGGAACAATTACTTCTCTTCAAGTGACTACTCATTCAAACTACATCCGAACTATATCCGAACTATACCGTCTCAAATTTCTTCTTAACAAAATCAATCGCGTTTTCAATCCGTTGTAAAGAACGCTCCTTGCCTATGAGCTTCAAAGTCACATCCAGTGAGGGAGACATTGCCGTTCCTGTTACTGCTACTCGCAATGGAGGTCCTACTTTACCTAATTTCAGGTCTAGCGCTTCACAGGTCTGTAAAATAACAGCGTGGATGGGTTCAATATCCCAATCATCCACAGCCTGTAAACCATCATGGAGCGCTTGTAATATATCTGCTGTAGGTTCTTTAAACTGCTTTTTTGCAGCCTTTTCATCATAGCTGTCGAAGTCCATGTAGAAATAACGTGCAGAAGCTGCCAGCTCCTTTAAGGTCTTGGCTCGCTCTTTTAAGGCATCAATCACATCGGTTACAGCAGGGCCTGTTGTCAGGTCGATATTTTGATCATCCATGTGCCACTGCAAGTGGCCTGCTACTTCCTCTGCTGACATCTCTTTAATATAGTGCTGATTCAACCACAGTAGCTTCGCGGTATTAAAAGTAGAAGCTGACTTATTAACATCCTCTAAAGCAAACAAACTCTGCATTTCTTCTCTGGAGAAGACTTCCTGGTCACCATGCGACCAGCCTAGACGAACCAGATAATTCAAGACGGCATCGGGTAGAAATCCATCGTCACGGTACTGCATCACACCCACTGCACCATGACGTTTTGACAGGCGCTTTCCATCATCACCAAGAATCATGGGGACATGAGCATAGACAGGAGGTTCTTCGCCCAGCGCATGAATAATGTTTATCTGTCTAGGAGTATTATTGATATGGTCATCGCCCCGTATGACATGACTAACGTTCATATCAATATCATCAACAACCACCGTCAAATTATAAGTGGGTGTGCCATCGGCGCGCGCAATGATCAAATCGTCCAGTTCACTGTTGCTAATTTCAACAGACCCTCGAACCTGATCATTAAAAATCACCGAGCCTTCTTTTGGATTGCGGAAACGCACCACGGGCTGAACATCTTCAGGAATATCAGATAAGCCATCACAACGTCCATCATAACGAGGTTTTAGCTTAGCAGCCCATTGTGATTCCCTTAGAGCTTCAAGCCTGTCTTTACTACAATAGCAGTAATAAGCATCACCTTGATCTAAGAGTTGTTGGATGATTTCTTCATAACGATCGAAACGATGGGTTTGATAAAAGGGACCTTCATCATAATCCAGACCGAGCCAATTCATTCCATCCATAATCGCATCTACAGATGCCTGAGTTGAGCGCTCACGATCTGTATCTTCGATACGCAGGATAAAATCGCCTCCCGTTTTTTTAGCAAATAGCCAACAAAACAGGGCAGTGCGTGCTCCACCAATATGCAAATAACCCGTCGGACTAGGGGCAAAACGTGTTCTGACATTCATAGTTGTTTTCAATATTTGTTTGTAAACGCGCAGAGTAGCATTGCAACTGTTTTATAACAAAACAAGAATTGGCATACTAGAAATTATAAATTTGATGAATTAATCAGTCTCAGAGAGTGAACTATTCGTTAAACCTA
>CAZDMX010000522.1:0-1851 GCA_964506085.1 uncultured Thiothrix sp.
ACTTCCGGGTACTAGTGCTTTTCCTGTGGCGTCTTTGCCTACTTGAGCAGCAATTACTCTGGCTACTTCGAGCAATGTTTCCCATGCAAATGCATTGATAGCATCAGACCAGATATCGACTATTTCACGCGGGCCTTGCAGATCGGTAAAGGTAGTCATGACTAGACCACTTGGGGCTTTTTTAGTGCCGACACCGAGAGGAACAGGTATACGCACGGGGTTACATTGATCACATTCAAATAATGTAGTAATAGTCACCACACCGCTTGAACAGGTGATTTTAGTTTTGTCGCTGTGAACAAGTAGTTCGCTATCACCTAACGACCAGACTACAAGAGGAGTTGAGTTACGGGGTAGATCAAGAACTAATCTTACGACAGAACGTACAATATTTTGCGCATCTTTGATGGGAACTTCAATGCTATTGGGTGCTCGCTCGCCCATATCAAGAAGTACGCTAGTATCAAGCTTAGAAAACCAATCGAACTGCTCAAAGTTTATGGACTTTGTTAGCAACACTGGCATCAGATACGCTCCCTTAAAAATCCCTCAAATATGCATCCAAATCTTTGAATAAATTTTATGCATTACTTAAACGTAGTATATTTTCCCATATTGTCAAGCATGATAGGCCGTTCTGTTTATTGTAATTATTGTTACTTGTTCTTCAAAAAACTAACTCCTAGTAAAACTAGTAATAGACCCATCATTTGCGTCATGCCGAAATCTTCTCCGAGAATATTGACGGCAAGCACAATGGTGACTACAGGCCCAATGCTACCCATAATGCTGGTTTTAGTCGCACCAATACGGTGTATAGCTTCACTGGTTAAAAAACTAGGCAGTAATGTGCTGACAATGCCTAGTAATGCACTCAATACCCAAAGCCGTGTTGATACGTTTAAATCACTTAGTGGGTGTGTCAAAAAGAATTGTGTGAACACAAACACGGTAGATGACAACATGGCTATGCTTGTGAAAATCAGACTACCTAAAAGGGCGATATAGTTTTTACTAAAGATGACATAGAGTGAAAAGCTGAACGCCGCTGCTACGACCAAGCTTGTACCTAAAGCAATATTCTCACTGGTGCTCTGGGATTCGTTTAGATAGAGAAAACTCACGCCAAGATAGCTAATAACTAGAGCAGTCAGGATGCGTAAAGTGATGCGTTCACGAAAAAACACCCAGCTTAAGATGGCAACCATGACGGGGTAAGTGAATAGCGCAAGGCGCTCTAGTTGTGCACTAATGTAGCTTAGTCCTTGAAAGTCTAGATAAGAAGCAAGGTAGTAGCCAAGAAAGCCTAAAACAATGATGGCGAGACTATTCTTTTTAGTGAGGAGAGCCGCTTTTTGTGGGCGGGTTTTTACGGCATACCAAAGGATGATCAGATAAAAAGGTAATGCAATAAGCATTCTTAGAGCGAGCAAAGTTGCTGCATCAATACCTTCTTGAAAAGCCAGCTTGATGAAGATGGATTTAATCGAGAATAGTGCGGTGCCGACGATGGCAAATAGGATGCCAGTATTGAACTGATTTTGTGCGGTAGTTGTAGAGCTATTCATGTTGTTCCTGTGGTCTGTATTTGCTTGTGGATAAAAGCTTTAAATAGACTGTGGGAATCAGATAATAGCTGTGGGAGATTCCCGCAGCCTTGAGAAATTTAAGAGTTAATCGTGTTTGTTATGATGAGTAATAAAATAACGGGTAAGAAAATGCTCTTGGCTGCGTGTTGATAATCAGCCAGAGTTTGAGAATTTGTGATATTGCCAAAATGTTCATCAGGATAGTGTAACAAGAATTTGTTAGCTCACACCATCATTATATTAAACCTAAAAAACGCAGTTG
>CAZDMX010000523.1:0-1839 GCA_964506085.1 uncultured Thiothrix sp.
GTTTCGAAATCATCAAAACGAATTTTAATAAACAGGGCTTTTGCAATAAGCCGTTGTTGCTGTTGCGCTCTTTGTAGTCGCACCAAAAGCTCTTCATAAATAACCGGGAGTTCTCGCAAACAGCTTTCCAAATCAGGTAGATCCACTGGAAAAGTATCTTCAACACTTAATGATTTTCTTACACGATGGGTGATGACAGGTCTGTGGTCAACCCCTCGGCTATAGCTATATAAGCTATCCCCAAATTTGCCGAAATGCTGTCTTAGCTTATCATTTCCTAGCGCTTGTAAATCACTGCAGGTCTTTAGATTTAATGCTTCCATGCGCTTTGCGGTAACTTTCCCCACCCCTGATATACAAGTAACAGGAAGATCCCGGACGAATTCATTCACCTCATCAGGTGTAATTACTTTTTGTCCATTAGGTTTGTTCCAGTCACTGGCAATTTTTGCAAGAAACTTATTAGGTGCTATACCTGCGGATGCCGTTAAAGCTTGTGATTCGAAGATTTTTTCCCTGATATCTTTGGCTATTAAAGTAGCACTATTTTTACAACGATTTACATGCGTTACATCAAGATAGGCTTCATCCAGTGAAAGGGGCTCGACCCAGTCGGTGTAGTGCAAAAAAATATCATGGATTGCCGCAGAAGCTTGTTTATAAGCATCCATTCTCACAGGTAAAAGGATTAACTGTGGACACTTTTTCAATGCTTGGCTAACGGGCATGGCAGAGTGAACACCAAATTTTCTGGCTTCATACGAGCAAGTTGCAACGACTCCTCTAGAGTTTGCTGAGCCACCTACTGCAATGGGTTTGCCTTTTAGTTCTGGGTTGTCTCTAACCTCCACAGAGGCAAAAAAGCTATCCATGTCAATATGAATAATCTTTCGCTGTTTAACCGTCTCAGTGCACACTTCCTGTTCCGGGATTGCCTATTTCAGTAAAAATACGTTTTACGTCAATAACATCAAGTGTGTAATTTAGATTGCAAAATTGGCAGTTAATACTAATGTTACCCTGTTCTTGAATAACAGAATCAGCTTCTGCTTCACCGAGTGAACGTATCATCTTTTCTATTTTTTGTTGTGAACAACTACACTCAAAATGAATGGCCTCGGCATCGTATAAACGTACATCCTCTTCGTGATATAGGCAGTGCAATAACTCTTCAATATCTAGACTTAAAAGCTCTTCGTTGGTAACAGTTTTAGCAAGAGTTAGTGCGTGATTCCAGCCAGAATCATCATCTTCAGAAGGCAAGCTTTGTAGCATTAACCCGGCAACACTATCGGTACTTGTCGAAAGACAAAAATGGGTCGACAGTTGCTCTGATTGTTGAAAATAAACGGCTAGAATTTCAGCAAGGTTATCACCTTCTAGGGGAATAATACTTTGATAGCGCTCAGTACTATTGTCTTGCTCTACACTAATAACCAAGGTGCTTTGATAATTGCCTTTATTGGAGTTCTGGGCGGGGTTTTGGGGAGTGTTAAGGAATAAATCATTGAATGTTGCGTCATCATCAATTTCACCTTCCCATCGAGCAATGGCACGTATTGAGCCGTCAGACTTTGCTTGTACAACAAACATATTGACAGGATGAGTGTCGTTCATTTGTAGAATGAGCGAGCCGTTAAACTTAAGTGAAGATGACAATAAAGCAATAGCAGCAGTAGCTTCACCTAGCACCTTGCGTATTGCTTTTGGGTAGGATGTGGTTTGCAGGATTTTTTGCCATGCCGTCTCTAATTTCACCCATTCACCACGAACATGAAGATTTTCGAGTAGAAAACGATGTAACTTATCGGACATAAACAAACTATTAGCGTGGATTAT
>CAZDMX010000524.1:0-1833 GCA_964506085.1 uncultured Thiothrix sp.
AAATGCAATCTATTTCGGAGATACATGTAATACATCAACGGTATCAAAACAAGTGTCAGCAAGGTCGATACTAATATCCCGAAGATTAGCGATACCGCCAACCCACCAAAGATTGGATCATCAATAATAAAGAATGCTCCCACCATTGCTGCGATTGCTGTCAATATAATTGGCTTGGTTCTTACCGCACTGGCATTAACAATGACTTCTTTAAGCTCTTTACCTTGACGAAGTTCTTCATTAATGAAATCCACTAGCAAGATGGAGTTACGCACGATTATTCCTGCCAATGCGATCATCCCGATCATTGATGTTGCAGTGAATTGCATACCTAGCAATGCATGACCGGGCATAACACCGATAATGGTTAAAGGTATCGGTGACATAATGATTAGTGGAACTATATAGGAACGGAATTGCGCGACAATCAATAGGTACATCAATAACAGACCAATGCCGTAAGCAATACCCATATCACGAAAAGTATCATAGGTAATCTGCCACTCTCCATCCCATTTCACGCTGTAGAAATAAGGGTCTTCTGGAGGATTGATAAAATATTGCTCTATCGTTTCACCATAGCGCTCCACTGGTTTGTCTTTTATGCCTGAGAATATGTCAAACATGCCGTAGAGCGGACTGTCTGTTGAACCTGCCATATCACCCGTCACATAAACAACAGGTAACAAATCTTTATGATGAATAGAATGTTCTAGTGTGGTTTCTTCTACTTTAACTAACTCTGACATAGGCACTAATGCGTTATTTCTACTACGCACGCGTAGCGCCAGAATAGAAGATATTTTGTCTTTTTGAGCAACAGGGAATTCCAACCGTACCGGCACAGCATATTTTAAATCTTTACGATGTAAATAAGTGACATCTTCACCCCCTAATACGGTACTGATAGCAGAGGTAATCGTAGCTTGGGAGACACCTAGTATCGCCGCTTTTTGTCGGTCAACTTTCACCACAAGTTGCTTCTGTGAAGCTTCGATACTGTCATCAACATCTACAATATCAGCCGTTTCTGTAAAGACTTGTTTTATCTCACGAGCAATTTCAATTTGCCTTTCATAATCCAATCCATACACTTCGGCGACCAGAGGAGACAGCACCGGAGGCCCTGGTGGGACTTCGACAACCTTGATACTGGCATTATATTTCTTCGCCAGATCCTGGATATTTTCACGCACGGCTACTGCAATTTCATGGCTTTGTCTGTCGCGATCATTCTTATCAATCAGGTTGACCTGAATATCACCCAGATTTGATCCTTCACGCAAGTAGTATTGTCGCACCAGACCATTAAAATTGATCGGCGCAGCAGTACCTGCATAAATCTGATAATCACTAATTTCTTCAACAGATTTCAAACGATAGCTCACCTCATTCAAGACACGGGAAGTCTGCTCAAGTGTTGTGCCTTCAGGCATATCAACCACAATCTGGAATTCTGATTTGTTATCGAACGGCAGCATTTTTAGTACCACCAGTTTCACACCAGCAAGCCCGGCAGATGCAAACATTAATACCGTTACAATGGCAAATAAATTAAAGCGCCTACGACCGCCTTTCTTCGCATCCAAAAAAGGCCCTATTACTCTGTCATAAAATTTACGAACCTTACCGCCGCCTTCTTCTACATGATGCTTGCTGAAATCAACATTGCCGAGGACTTTGTTGCTCATCCACGGTGTTACCACATAGGCAACCGCTAATGAAATGAGCATTCCCATACTGGCATTAATCGGGATAGGACTCATATAAGGCCCCATTAATCCACTTACAAAAGCCATTGGCATAAGTGCAGCAATAACTGTAAACGTGGCT
>CAZDMX010000525.1:0-1824 GCA_964506085.1 uncultured Thiothrix sp.
GGTGATGTGGGGTTGGTTGAGGTTTTTACGGACTGGTGATGGATGCTGGAGCATCCGGTATGCGTTCCCACGCTGGAGCGTGGGAACGAGTTGAAAGTTGGCTGAGGATTGTGGGTAATCAGGGACAAGTAATCCTCAGCCTTTAAACAAAGTTTCACGGGCTTTTTTCATCAGTTCAGAGATAACAGGGTGGGTCACTCTTCGCTGAATAGAGATGGCATAAAAGGTTTCTTTAACCTCATCAGCACGACCAATGGCTGTCACTTCATATTGGCGTTCAACCAATTCCTCAATTGCGGTAGGAGCGATAAAAACTCCTAGTCCTTCTTGTCCGAAAGCCTTCATTAAAGCACTATCATCAAAGTCGGCCATGACCTGTGGATGAAGGCGATTTTTATCTAGCCATTGGTCAATACTAGAGCGTAGTTGATTACCATTACTGGGTAATAACAAAGGTGCGCCATCAAGGCATTGCGGAAAGTCGTCCTTTAGTTCTTGCCTGAGCTGTTTGGTGGCAAAGAAGCTAATCCCACATTCTCCCAATTTGTGACTAAAGCCCCGTGTACTAATTGAAGGGGGAATGGGTCGGTCAGACAGCACCAAATCAAGGCGGTGTACGGCGAGTTCTGCCAGCAAAATATCAATACTTGCTTCTCGGCAGGTCATGCGTAGGGAATCCTCCATCTGCAATGCCGGTTGCAAAATACGCAGGGCGATGTATTTAGGCAATACATCTACAATACCCACTCTAAATAGTTGCGGAATAGTAGCAGGAAGCTGATGTATTGTTTCTTCCAGTTCACTGCCCAGAGAGAATATCTCATCAGCATAGCTCAACACTAACCGACCTGTCTCGGTAATTTCAAGGTTGCGCCCAACGCGGGTGAATAGCTTAATACCCAGACGTTCTTCCAATAATGTCAATTGCCCGCTAATGGTTTGTGGTGTCAGGTTTAGCCGCTCGCTGGCTCTCGCTACGCCTCCTTCTTTGGCTACTGCCCAGAAATAGTGAAGATGTTTGTAGTTAATCATGGTAGAGCTATACCTCGGTATTTACGACTATCTTTGCAATAGTATTCGTATTTATTGTGTTGTCAAATTTGATGACCACACTTTTTTTATCACTGGCGGAGTCCAAGTGTTGAAATAGACTCAATAGCTTACTATTATACTAGATTAGGACGGGAGGCTTGGAAAGATTAAAAAAAGCAAGCAATGAGTAATTTTTTAACTACAACCTAAATACAAGGAATAAGTATGATTAAACAATCCAAAAATATGATTTTCGCCGTAGCTATTATGATGATCGGTTTTATATCGCCACAGCTAGCGCACGCGCACTGCCAGATTCCGTGCGGAATCTATGATGACCATGCTCGCATCAAATTGATGCTTGAAGATGCGGCTACTATAGAAAAATCAGTGAAGCTAATGGGTGAATTATCCAGCAAGACGGATGCACAATCCATTAACCAAAAGGTTCGCTGGGTAATGAATAAAGAACAGCATGCACAGAATATTATCTCTACCATCAGCGATTATTTTTTAACTCAGCGGGTCAACTCAAAGCAAAAAGACTATACTAAACGTTTGACAAAGCACCATACAGTCATCGTTGCAGCGATGAAGGCCAAACAAAATGCTGACATGAGTTTTGTAAAAGACCTCAAGAAAAGCATTGAAGCATTAGCACCTTACTATCCTGAACATAAGCACTAAAACTAAGCTGCTTACTATGTAAAAATAGGGGTAGTGGGTTAAATCTGTTGTTATAATCAGCTAAACTTTATGTTCCACACCCTTCGACAAGCTCAGGATGTTCGT
>CAZDMX010000526.1:0-1822 GCA_964506085.1 uncultured Thiothrix sp.
TGGTCTTACCCGCTTTAGGCGGAGACACAATTAAACCACGCTCGCCTTTACCGATGGGTCACATTAAATCGATGATACGGGCGGTAATATCTTCTGTACTGCCGTTACCACGCTCCATGATTAAACGCTCATTCGGGTGCAGCGGCGTTAAGTTTTCAAAGGCTATTTTGTTGCGTGTGTTTTCCGGTAGATCATAGTTGATCTTGTCCACTTTAAGCATTGCAAAATAACGTTCACTATCCTTAGGTGGTCGAATCTTACCTTCGATGGTATCACCTGTACGCATACTAAAACGTCGTATCTGACTTGGTGAAACATAGATATCATCCGGCCCTGCTAAATACGAACCTTCTGCTGAGCGCAAAAAACCAAAACCATCTTGCAAAATTTCCAGAACACCACCACCGAAAATATCTTCACCGCCTT
Source organism: uncultured Thiothrix sp. (assembly GCA_964506085.1). GTDB lineage: Bacteria > Pseudomonadota > Gammaproteobacteria > Thiotrichales > Thiotrichaceae > HyVt-477. The sequence goes on from CAZDMX010000526.1 coordinate 427, forward strand.
TTGCATGCGACTTGAGGATAGCAAATATAATATCTTGTTTTTTCAATCGGGAAACATTATCAAGTTTCATCGATGTGGCAAGTTCGAGTAATTCAGGAACGGGTTGTAGTTTCAATTCGGAAAGATTCATAATAGGAAGGTCGTTTGATTTGAGTTTAGGAGCTAATAAAATATCTGCTGGGGTTTAAAGAGCTAACAGACTGTGCTCTATAATGTTTTACTTTGAAGGCTATTGGTACTGGTTGTATGCTTGGTGCATTGATTATCCATTATGCAGTAACCCATAACCTCAAAAGAATGCTTGCTTACGATAGCTAGGGCTACAAGCTACTATCAATAAAAGCCGTTAATTGTGACTTTGATAAGGCACCAACCTTGGTCGCTTCAACATCACCGTCTTTAAAAATCATTAATGTTGGGATACCGCGAATACCAAATTTTGGCGGTGTCGCAGAATTTTCATCAATGTTCAGCTTAGCTATTTTTAACTTGCCAGCGTAATCACCAACAATTTCCTCCAGTATGGGAGCAATCATCTTGCAAGGACCACACCACTCTGCCCAGTAATCAACTAATACAGGAATTTCTGACTGTAATACTTCCTGATCAAAAGTATCATCTGTAACGTAAACAATATCGTTGCTCAACGTGAAACCTCATTTAAATTTTAGTTATTAATTATCGCAGCTTTATAGTTAAAGCTAACGACTAAAGAATTTGTTTATGAATAATTTGTTTATGAATAATTTGTTATTAATCTTATTGGATTCGAAATATTCTGAGATCAAGATAATGATGGAGCATATAATAGTCTATTTTCAAAGTTTGTACACCCCTTTTATTAAAATTTTAGGGGCATACATATAGGGTCAGGACGTTTATTGTAAATTAATGTAAGCTACGCCCTCATGAATAACCATCTATCTGAAACACGCTTTACAGACTTTGATCTTGACCCTCGCTTACTTAAGGGGCTTGACGATGCCGAATTTGAATTTTGCACCCCTATTCAGGCGCAAAGCATACCGATCTCGCTGACCGGTAAAGATATAGCTGGTGAGGCCCAGACAGGTACCGGTAAAACAGCAGCATTTATGGTTGCCTGTTTAAATCACCTGCTGACCAAACCCAGTCATGAACAACGCCAGAAAAATCAGGTGCGCGCAATGATTCTGGCACCGACTCGTGAGCTTGCCATTCAAATTCATAAAGATTCACTTGTTTTAGCTAAGCACACCGGCATTACTTTAGGTCTGGCATACGGCGGCACTGATTACGAAAAACAACGCAACATATTGGAGAATGGTGTCGATATACTAATCGGCACGCCTGGCCGCACTATCGACTTCCTCAAGCCACGGGCTTCCAGCCCGAACAACTGCGATGTGGCTATTCT
>CAZDMX010000527.1:0-1797 GCA_964506085.1 uncultured Thiothrix sp.
ACGTAACGCTGTTTGTTGGGGTTCCTTCGTCACCCACAACCTACCTGTCATGGCTTTTACGACACTCTCATTAGGAGGTTGGGGATGGCTACAAGGATGTAGTAGGTAGGTAACGCAGGAGCAGTTGCCGAGGGGCAGAATGTAAAACTAAGTAAGGAACTGATTTACCCTATATTTCCCTCTATTTTGACCAGCTAAACAGACTTAAGTAATCAATAGCTTAACCAATAACTCTTTTACCTTGTTTCTAAATTGACAAATAGGTATCAATCGAGTCAAACCCAGTTATCAAGATTCAACCTAAAAAACGGGGCTTTTTCTTGTAAGTCCTAAATAATCATCACTCCCAATGACCCACGTCAGAAATCGATATAGCCTCTAGAATTTCTTCATTAGCACTTGGAAAAGTAAACGCCGCCAGCTCGACTATTTTCACCCAGCGTATTTCTTGCCCCTCTTTACCAATCGCTTCACCACTGAACTGAACCACTTCGTAGACATCTAAATGAACGGACTTATCTGCGTATTGATGACGAACTTCAAGGAGCGGTTGGAAAGCATTGATCTGAATATCCAGCTCCTCAAAAAGCTCACGCTCTAAAGCAGCATGTGCCGTTTCACCCGCCTCTACTTTGCCACCAGGAAACTCCCATTTCCCTCCTTGGTGTTTATCGTCAGAACGCTTCGCAATGAGCACGGATTCTTTGCCCTGATCGTAGATAACAGCCGCTACCACATGTAAGTAATCATCTGAATCAATTACAGTAGTCACGATGAACTAGCTTCGGTATTCAGCATTAATTTTCACATAATCGTAGGATAAATCGCTCGTCCAGATTCGTGCTAGTGCTTCGCCTCTATCCAGATAAATTCGAATATTAATCTCATCTTTGTTCATTTCTTCTTGGCCTTGCTCCTCGGTATAACTAGCCGCAGGTTCCCCTGACTTAAGCAACATCGTATCACCCAGCCACAAACTAATTTTACTGACATCCAAGGCATCCACTTCGCTTCTGCCTACCGCTGCCAGTATCCGCCCCCAGTTGGGATCGCTGGCAAATAGAGCAGTTTTCACTAATGGGGAATGTGCAACAGTGTAAGCCACTTCTTTTGCTTCTGCGACGGTTAGTGCATCAATCACATCAATCGTGACAAATTTGGTTACACCTTCAGCATCACGTATAATCGCTTGCGCCAGGAACTGACAGACTTCGTTGAGTGCTCTTTGAAAAGCATCACTATTTTCATCATCAATGGTCACTGCTGATTGCGCTGTTGCTATTAACACCAAGGAATCATTAGTTGAGGTATCGCTATCTACCGTTATGCTGTTAAAAGAAGCTTCCGTTGCTTCCATTAGCATCCTCTGTAAAAGACTTTTCTTGATAGTGGCGTCAGTAGCAACATAAGCCAGCATGGTCGCCATATCTGGTTTTATCATTCCAGAGCCTTTGGTTATTCCCGTTATGGTTACCACCTCTCCAGCAATGTTTAATTGCTTGCTAATACCTTTGGCAACAGTATCTGTTGTCATAATACTATTTGCTGCATCAACCCAGTTATCCTCTTTTAGCTCTGCAACAGCCTCTGTAATGGCAGGCTCAAAAAGCTCCACAGGCAATTGTTGCCCAATCACTCCAGTAGAAAAAGGCAAAACGGCGGTTAAATCACAACCTGTAGCATCTGCTACAAACTGACAAGTATCTTTAGCTGCTTGCATACCAGCTTTGCCTGTACCCGCATTCGCATTACCTGCATTAATTAATAGATAACGGGGTGAAGATTCCATTAAATGGG
>CAZDMX010000528.1:0-1768 GCA_964506085.1 uncultured Thiothrix sp.
GAATCTCCACCATCTCAGGCAAAGGTTTATTAATAAGCCCCCAATCCATCAAACGAAACTTTTGTTGCATCAGCATGTAGCTTGCGGGTAAATCATTGTTGTATCGCCATAGAAAAGATTCTCCTGCAAAGATTAATAGCAGAGCAATTAAGCCACCTTGTAACACTGCTTTGCGTTGGCTCCAGCATTTAAATCGTTCATCAGTGGTGCCATTATCCAAACGCAGTTTTTTATAATGCTTGAGATCACGCCAACCTGCCAGCTTTTGCCAGCGCTTGATACCCTTGCAGCTCTGCCAGGATTCTGCCTGACGTGTCAGTTGATCTCGGTAAAAGCCTCGGTCACGGTTCTTTTCGATATAATCATATAAAGTCTTCCAGTATCCCACCAATTTGCCTGTGCTCTTGTCTTTGCCTCTGGCGCGGATCAGGGTTTCATGAATAATACTAATGTGTTGATCCTGTTTTTTATCGCCAATGGTGGTTAATAAGCGCAAATGTCCACGGGTGTTTTTATGTTCACTCATCGACTGCCTGCCGGTGAGGTAGTCAATGATCTGTTGACCGCGTTGTTTATTTTCCTTTTTACCGCCTGCAACTCGACAGGCTTCTCCCAGTGACAGGTTGCGTCGTGTATGCCTGCCTTCATCGCTGATGCGGGTGAGTGCCAACAGCAGTTCAAGAGCTGAATGTTTGCCTTTAGCTATTTTTTTATCGAGAGCGTTGAGTAACGCATCGGCTTGTTCTTCCAGCAAGCCCACTAGCCGCCCTTTTTGAAGATAAAGATCACCACTAAGTTTGTTGCCTTGACGCTCTTGCCATAAGGCTTGCAGGGCATTTTCTACTAAGGGCAATGCACCCACTTCATCTTGTGCATCTTGTAAGATTGCTGTGGTAACTTCACTGACATCCAGCCCCGCCAATTTTGCTGGCTGTGTGATGGCTTCTTGCAGGCCTTCTAGTGAAATGGTTTTTAACAAATAGCGTTTGCAATAGCGGTTGTATAACTCAGAGAGTTTAGGCAATTGCTCAAAGCCTTCAAGAAAGTCGATGCGAACTGTGGTTATCAAAAACAAAGGACAATCTTTGTCTTGAAGCGCATGGGCAAGCTGGGCATCAAACTGTTTCTTTTCTTGTTTTTCAGAAAACGTGAATAGTTCCTCAAATTGATCGACAAACAAGACAAAGGCGGTTTCATTATTGCCTTTTAAATCATTCAGCATATAGGCTAATGCGCGATCATCGGCTTCGAGTTTTTGTTGGCGCGCTAAAGTGTCACGCTGAGCAGGGTCACTGATAAAACTGTGTTCTAGTGCTTCTGCGAGACGTTTTAACGGAGATTCCCCTGGCATCATAGGTTTAATGATTTGCCAGTGGCTGTAGCCCGTTTGTGAGATGAGTTTACCTTGTTGAATGGCGGGTAATAATCCTGCATTGACCAATGAAGATTTACCTGCGCCACTATTACCTTCTATCTGTAACCAGCGGCATATTGGGCTTTCCCCCGACTTCTCGGTTATTTCTAAGGGTCTGCCTAACCAACCTAAAGCTTCACGAGTTTCTCGTCGTCGTCCAAAGAACAGGTGAGCGTCTTTGAGCTTGAAGGCACTTAAACCCAGATAGGGAGAAGTTGTGGAATCGACTTCAATATTGTCATCCAAGGGTGTTGGTTCGTAAAGCGTGTCTTCGGTTAATCCTTGTTTGGATGCTGATTCTGGCTTTATGTCTTCGGGTGGGGGTTCTTTTTTCCTAAATAGCCAGTATAACCC
>CAZDMX010000529.1:0-1760 GCA_964506085.1 uncultured Thiothrix sp.
TATCTTCAGCATTCTAGTCATTCTCGCTACGTTTCAACTGCGTTTTTTAGGTTAAATTTAATAGAAGTGCCATTGTTCCGACCCTTCGACAGGCTCAGGGCGCTACAGTAGCAGTATCCTGAGCCTGTCGAAGGGTACGGAATACGTGCACAATATCGGCAACCATGCTCCTTATAACCTATTGTTCTATTAAGTTATTTAAAAATAAGCTTAGACATGTGGGTAATGAGGAAAGGATAAGAAGTCATCAATAGCTCTTCTTTTGTAGATAAATCGCCAAGTAGCAGAGTTTGCTGTTTCAGCAACATCTAAGCTGCTAATATTAGCGTTTATCTCCGTATTAATGGAAATGCTAGCAATGGAAACTTCGTCAGTAGAAAATGTCGATCCTAATGAAATTCGAAAATTTGATGTCATAGCAAGTCGCTGGTGGGATACTAATAGTGAATTCAAACCCCTACACGATATTAATCCTCTACGTCTAAATTTTATTGATCAGCATTGTGCTGGTTTGCAAAACAAGAAAATCATTGATGTAGGCTGTGGTGGCGGTATTCTTGCCGAGAGTATGGCTATGCGCGGTGCCGATGTTACCGGTATTGATATGGGTGAAACACCTTTATCAGTGGCTAAATTACACAGTCTCGAATCTGCCGTCGAACTGGATTACCAACAAATTACAGCCGAGCAGATGGCAGAGCAACATGCGGGTGAATTTGACGTTGTTACCTGTATGGAAATGCTTGAGCATGTTCCCTCCCCTGAGTCTGTTATTCAGGCATGTACTAAGTTGGTAAAACCGGGCGGGCATGTTTTTTTCTCTACGATTAACCGTAACCCTAAAGCCTTTATGCTAGCGATTATTGGTGCGGAGTATGTACTTAATATGCTACCTAAAGGAACGCATGAATTTGGTAAGTTTATTAAACCGTCAGAGCTTGAGACACAAGCGAGACAGGCAGGCTTACAAGTAAAAGATATGACGGGACTTACTTATAATCCATTATTTCAAACTTATAAATTATCAAGAGATGTGGATGTGAATTACATGATGTACTTTACCAAGCTTCTTGAAAATCCAGATAAAAACCATCAAGAGCATAAAAAACAAAAAGCAAAAGAATAGGACATTATTATGTTATTTAGAATTTCGGGTTTAATACTCAGTACCTTCTTGCTAACGGGTTGCGGCACTGTTCATTTCAACAATGTAAAAATGAATGACGCAGGAACACCTGTTGCTACAAAACTATCGACTGAACAAAAAAAATCCATGTCTCAGCTAAGTCAGGCTATTAAGAATCTAGGGCCAAATATTTCACCGCAAGAAGCAACTATTGTGGCTCATGACTCCATTGTCTATTCAATGATACTAGCCAACAAATACGAATTAACGTATCCCCCGCTTTGGCATAATGTGCTGGTTAATTCAAAAAAACGCCCACGGGGTCTTTGCTACCATTGGCAACGTGACTTAATGGCCCACATGAAGAAAAAAAACCTGCAAACACTGGATATTATTGAAGGTGTTGCTTACGAAAAAGATTACTGGCGTGAGCACAACACTATGGTTGTTACTGCTAAAGGTCAACCATTTGGCACAGGGATTGTACTCGACCCATGGAGAGAATCTGGGATTTTAGCCTGGTCTAAAGTTAAGGATGATAAATACCCATGGAAACTGCGTGTCTGGAAGAAAAAACCTCAGGTTTCTAATAAGAAAACAGTTAAACCCGTTCCTGCGCTTTAACCTAAAAAAC
>CAZDMX010000530.1:0-1755 GCA_964506085.1 uncultured Thiothrix sp.
GCTGGCTGGGAATACGATGGGAAGCTGTGGTTAGTCAGTAAACGAGTTTTGGATGACCTGCGTAAACATCTTATTAATGAGGGACAATCTGGAATTCCTACAGACAACACACGATTGATGGATGAATGGTTACAGCATGGTGTGCTTGCTGCTACTGAAGATAAACGAGCTATTTGGAAAGTGGAAGTGAATATACAAGACTGGAAACAGGAATTTACTTGTTTGTGTATATCGCTGGAAAAGCTTTGGTTCGATAAAGAAAAGTGGCCAGTGAGTACAGGTATACAAATAATTCCCTGTAAAAGCATTCGAAATACGACATCAGAGCCTAATAAAACTTCCGATAAGACGTTAGACAAGCAAAATAATAAAGCTGAGAGTATTTTGGTTGATACGGCAGGTCGGAATGCCAAGAGATTGTCCTCAAAACCACACCTGCCTATTGATTCTTTACCCCTGCCTCCTGGTGTCGAAGTAGCGGAGATAAGCCAACCAAGATCACAAAATGAAATACCTAAAGAAGATCATTCCACTCTTGCCCAAGCCTTTATCGACTGGTTGTCAGAGGGCATAGCCAGTGGTTCTATTTCGGTAAACCATGTTGGTGCAACTATTCATATTGTAGAAGAAGGTTTGTTACTCGTCAGTCCTGCCATTTTTAGGCAATATGCAAAGATAGACAAGAACAATGACTATGCCCAAATTCAACATGCGTTTCAGTCACTAGATATTAATAAAATCACTCCACAAAACACCAATGTCTGGAAATATGTAGTCCAGGGTAAACGAAAAAAAGCGACCTGTTTGAAAGGTATGCTCATTCACGAACCAGAAAAGTCACTTAACATTCGATTGCCTCCACCCAATCCTGTTCTTACACTTGAACGCTAAAATAAAAAGCTGGTTTCTTCTTTTAAATCACCTTTTAATCACATATATTCAATAGCTTGTGGTGGATGCGTTATAAATATAATAATGCTATTAAACCTACTACTAATAACAGGTCAGAATCTACGTCAAATAAAAAAGATATAGGGTGTTTTCTTAATTATTTCATAAGCAAGGGAACTAAACAGAAGCCTATTACTCATAATGTGCCTACAACTTAAACAACTCATTTCTTGATGGGTGATTAAGTAGAATAGTTATGGTTTAACCATAGGGCTGCTATTCACAATATCTAAAGATGATTTTTTCTTGTAAGCCGGGCTACCTTTCGTTAAAACGAAAAGATAATGGGGAAGTAGACGCTAGCAAGAAGTGATCATTCATTTTTTTGGGAATCAATCTGATAACCAAGGATGTTATACGTCTGTAAAATTTATCTGCACAATGAGCGTATGTGTGATGACTTTTCGGTGAGATAAAAGTGTTTACGTTTTGCGACAAGTACGCCTAAGAGTGTAGTTATTTTCTCTGGAAATCTGGAGATTATAAGCTATAGTTAATCCTATCTACTTAGATACACCTATCAGGACAATTCAAAACTATAAGGAAACTGATATGTGTACTAACGTCCACTCGTTCGAGTATTTGCTGAAATTCTACATCTTAGAGCGCAGACTTGCTGAATCTACTGTCAAACATTATAACCTCGTTATTCGGTTATTTCAGAAGGAAACAGGAATCACAGATACTAGAGAACTTGATAAATTTACAATCATTGAATGGCGAAATACTGTCCATGATAGAACTACAGCAGTCACTTGTAATAACTATCTACGACATCTGAAATCACTCTTTAGCTGGGCTTAT
>CAZDMX010000531.1:0-1752 GCA_964506085.1 uncultured Thiothrix sp.
CATTAAAATTAATCTGGAAGCCCAAGTGATTACTTCTACCGATGCAAATGACCCTATACTACATGCATTACACACGGATGATTTTATTCAGCTTGAGATACAACGCTTCTTTTAATGGTTTGTAATCGCCTGCTAAAACGTGGCCTTAGGTATATGCGGCCTGAACTCTGTGGCAGTGATGCTGATGCTAGCGAATAGTTTTAATTTCAATATTGGTTTGGTTTTCGATTTCAAGCCAAATTTTATCCGCCGTCAAAACAGGAAGATTCTCAATACTAGCTGTAGCTAGGCAAGCTCGATCCCCCAACGATAATCCATACTGTTTACTAACCGAGCGAAGCCTTCCCGCAATAAACGCATGTTCCGTTGAGAACACAATAATCTCTAGTTCTAAGCTATCAACGGTTTCTCTAACGGTTGATATAGGCATTTCCTTATCTACAAGCTTGCTAACAAGTTCCGCAAAATTCACCGTAGAAATTAACCCCAACCCTTCATTGAGAACAGGAGCCACAACCTCTTCCCCTGATTCTTCAAAGAGATAGGCTAATAGAGCAGAAGTATCCAATAAAATTTTATTCATTGGCAACCGCTATTCAGCAGCAGCCGCTTTACGGCGTTCTTGTATTAGCTCATCTACTACTGAGCCTGTTGGCTTGGCGTAACGCTTTACCAGATTACGTGCCTGTTTAAGGCGCTGTTTTCGGGTAGATAGACGTAACTCGTCTAAATCCTCATCCCAGGTAAGCATAACCTGATCTCCAGTATTAAGATTCATTTTTTGCCTGATCTCAGCAGGGATAACAATCCTGCCTCCTTGGGAAACTTGAGCAGCTACTGATGACATGTTTCTCCTAAATGGTTTTTATTATAAATAATGTTATTATAGTAACTATATGTCACTAGTCAATGGATAAGTCATATTTGGGTTAATAGGGTTTCAAAGTGTCTACCATTATTTAATCCTGAGTCCTTAGTAATCATCAGTTTTTCTTCGTAACGCTTTCTTGCGTCCATGCTTGGTCTTTTTATCCATTCTTTTTCTTTGTGACGCCTTACTGGGTTTTGTCTTGCGACGTTTTTTAGGTAAAGACACAATGGATTGGATGATTTCAGCTAATCGTTGCAGCGCATCATCACGATTTTTTTCTTGCGTGCGGTGACTCTGGGCTTTGATCACGATAATACCGTCTTTGTTAATGCGTTGATCGTTTAATACCAGAAGTCTTTGCTTGAGGTGTTCTGGAAGTGAAGAAGCGTTTATATCAAATCGTAAATGTATTGCTGTGGCTACTTTATTAACATTTTGACCGCCACTACCTTGAGCGTGAATTGCCTGAAGATCCATGTCGTTATCAGGGATTTGTAGATTTTCAGTAATGATAAGCATATTGCAAGTATAGCTCAGGACATTCTCTCTGATCTATTGATTACTAGGAATAGAGTCAATGTAATCCAACCTAATTTCCTGCCGTTCACCGTGCTTACTTTCTACCAGAAGAAATTCTTCATGGGCTCTAGCAATAAGATCAATTGGCATAACTTGTTCCGTTTGCTTTTCCTTACCGGGTTCATGCCAGCTTAGTAATAATTTGCTTTTGTGCATGATAGCTAGTTCATATTCGCTGTGTTGTCCACAGTCTATGGATGTGTATTCTGTCATTATATTCTCCACCGTTATTGAGCTTGATGTAAAAGGCTGGAATAGTTATGTACGCCAGCCTTGGGCTTTTACTGCTGAACGGTTTTGCT
>CAZDMX010000532.1:0-1742 GCA_964506085.1 uncultured Thiothrix sp.
GTCCAACAACCAAAAATGGTGGCTACTTTTTCTTTTTCGATAAGCTCACGGGTTTTTTCTGCGAATAAAGGCCAATCTGAAGCGGGATCAACAACTACAGCTTCAAGCTTTTTACCTAGCACGCCACCTTTTTTGTTTTGCTCTTCTATCATCATCAGCACGGTGTCTTTCAGTGTCGTTTCGCTGATCGCCATAGTGCCTGAGAGCGAATGTAGAACACCTACTTTAATGGTGTCCTCAGCCGCAGAAGCTTGCGAGGATAAGAGTGAGAATGACAAACCTAGCATCAATGCTGTGGCTGTCATTTTGAGTTTTTTAACTAACATAAACATTCCTGTTATTAATGGATTAAATATTTGACTAATATCACATCTAGGTTAGAAGCAAAAACTATGCCAAATGGTTAGTGAAATCATTAAGTGCTTGGTTAATCATGCCATTTAATAACATCAAAAATAAACTAGTTCCTTTTGATTGGAAGGTTAGCACTTGAAAGCTAACTACAAAAAAGGGAGCACATTATTGGTACGTCATTAGCACCCTAATGGGGCAACGGATACCCACTATAAGACCTCACCACTGTTGAGGGCATCTCTATTAATTGCCTTTTCGCCCGATTCCTGCGTTGGATCATTTTTTGCGATCCTCATGTACCCTTGTACACTGCGGTTCTCAAAAATGATCCGCCTTGGACTCGAACGAAAATTCTAATTAATAGAGGTACCCTATAGTTGTTAAAAATCTCCAAAAAAAAAGCCCCAGAACAATTCCGAGGCTTCTTGTCTAGAAGAGCAATAGATGATGCCAAAACTATCAGCATCATCTATGCATGCTCTATTATGCATGCTCTATAGATTTACTTTACATCTAAGCTGTAGCTAACCAAGAACTGTAGATCAGAGTCAGCACCAATAGTTGTACCTGCTGCAGAATCATCATCTGACAAGAACTGGCTAAGACCAAAGCTTATATTGTCATTGTAGTCATAACCAAGCTGTAAGTGAGCTGGGTTGCCATTTGTATTTTCGAAGTCATGAATACCTACTGTGGCACTCATCTTACCGAAACTATAACCTAAAGTTCCATAACGATAATCGTTGCCGCTATCACCTTGTATTGCTTCGTACAAAGTACCTGTGAATCCAGCAATACCCGCTGAAAGTACTAAGTCAGTAACCTCTCCAGGGTCGATATCAGAGCTTGGATAATTATAAGACCAAATGCTAGCATCGACATCTACTGCGCCTAGCTTTCCACCCCAACCTGCGAATAAATCATACTCACTACCTAGTGCCGCATCTCCAGATGAACCCCAAATACCGGCATAAAGACCAGAGTCATTTGATACCTTGATATCTCCGAATACAGCAGCATCACCGTTACCAAGATCAAGTCCACGCCATAAGTATTTATTAGCAACACCTACTGATGCAGAAATTTCTGCAACAGCCGTTGATGTCGCAGTGAGTGATAAAATTGCAGCTGCTATTGAGCCAGCAAGAATTCTTTTAGTATGTTTCATGAGATTTACCTCTAGTTAAACGTATATTAATAAAAAGTTGTTTACACATTTATTGTATTAAATATGTTACACGACACTAAGCAAGCAATTACTGTGCCAATATCCACAGATACAACGCATATGGGTGTTTATTAACATGATTTATATAAATATAAAAACTGAACGCAAGATGAACAGCTCCATTATTAAATAAAAAAAAACATTACTGTTCTTTTCGCAC
>CAZDMX010000533.1:0-1740 GCA_964506085.1 uncultured Thiothrix sp.
TGGAGAACAATGATGCAAGCAGCTAAACAGGAAGCACTCAATACCATCGGTCAGTTACCTGATGATGCGGATATGGAAGAGATTATGTATCGTCTTTATGTACTCGATAAGATCAGGAAGGGACAGGAATCCGTGCAACAGGGGCGTACTATAACTAGTGAAGAACTTAAAAAAGACATTGATTCATGGTGATCTGGTCGGAACCGGCCAAGGCCGATTTGCGATCTATCCATGATTATATTGCTCACGACTCCAAACACTATGCTAAGAAGGTTACACACGACATCCGTGAGAAAACGGATGGGCTTAATGAGTTACCTAAGCTCGGCAGGAAGATACCCGAACTAAACGAAGATAGTGTCAGGGAGTTATCGCTTTATTCATACCGGATTATTTATGAGATTAAAGGTCAGGATATTTTTGTGCTTGCTGTTGCGCATAGACGGCAGGATCTGCAAGCTGAAGATATTGGGAAGTAGCCTTATTAGTTTTAAATGCACCCGAATCATTATTCAATCTACTGGTTTCTTAGGATAGCTAGCAGGCTGGGAAGATAGGCCTGTAGAGGGGAACTTCGAACCTGCTTCTACTACATACAAGTTACCATTTTTTTCCAGCTGTAAACTATATTCAATTACTCCACCAGAATGGCGAACATATTCATCAGGTAGATCATAAAATGAGAGTTTATAACTCGACTGCCCTGTATCCTTGCTTACTGATAGCAATGGGATAATATGACCCCCTTCATCATGCGCTACCCTCAAACTTTTTTTGCCCCCACTCTTGAATTCTAACAATGTGCCAGCAGGCCACTCCAATATTTCATCATCATAAGACTGAATCGCTAGGTCTTCCATTGAGTTGTTATATAATCGGATAACGATATTATTTGGACAACCTTGCAACATAAGCACTAAAAAAAACAGTGCTGCTACCTTTAAATAACGTACCGTCATTGCCAAGGCCTCGGATTATTTGAGTGCGGACCGACTTCTAAGAATGCAGCAGACCCATGCCAATTACCATTCGATAATAAACCAGCCACGCCAGATAGAATATGCCCTGGAAAATATAATGGACCTAAAGCCTGTCCTTGGTAATGTATGCTGCATTTCCTCATATCCGAGTGTATATAAACCTCTCTGACTACCAGGTTGAAAATGAACAGGGTCGGTTCCGTATACAATCACATTACCAAATGTCATTGCACTTGCCATTAGTCTATTATTCCTAAATTCAATTGCATTATTCGCAAAACCAATACTGGGGTTTGTCCCACGGAACCAGCCCACGACATGACCAACCCCCCCCGTAAGCTAAGCCTATTAAAGTGTTAGGGAAACTCTGATTAATTCGGAGTTTCCTGCGGTACAAGGACGTACCGCCAAAATCAGTTACTGCAAGTCATTGATTTTGTGAGAAAAGAGAAAATCGCATTTTCACTTTTCGATGCTCTGATAATTCATGGATGAATTAATCAGAGCTTCCTTAGGTAAATTCCAGATCTTGCCTAGCACGTTCAATGCTCCTCTAAGTAAACTTGTTCTTGGTGCCGCATAAGCAGTAGATGGATTTATAGAACTGCCTGTACTAGATTGCTGACTACCGCCACTGACTGCCGCATTAAACAGATACCCAAAGGCCGCAGTGACTGCTCCATTTGCAAATTTACCGCTACTGTGTGGTTAACTGTTAAGTTGTCTTTGACGTCATAATACTATTTCTGGTGTGACCAAT
>CAZDMX010000534.1:0-1738 GCA_964506085.1 uncultured Thiothrix sp.
ATTGGAAAAAGTAGCAACCTACAAGGAAAAATCTGAAGCATTAAAAAACAAAATTAAGAAGGCGATGACGTATCCAATAAGCGTACTCATCATCGCAATTGTTGTTTCAGCGATTCTTCTAATATTTGTTGTACCTACATTCGCTGATATGTTTAAAGAATTTGGTGCTGAACTTCCCGCGTTCACTTTATTCGTCGTTGGTTTGTCCGATACGCTAGTCGATAATATTTGGCTATTTATAGGTGTTATTGTTGCGGTCATTTATGGTTTCAAACAGGCAAAAATCAGATCAAAAGCTTTTAGAGATACATTAGACAAATTAGCTCTTAAACTACCGGCTGTGGGTGTATTAACAACCAATGCTGCTATTGCACGTTTTGCCAGAACACTTTCCACTATGTTTGCGGCGGGTGTACCACTTGTAGAGGCTATGGTTTCTGTCGCAGGTGCGTCAGGTAATAGCGTTTATCATAGGGCTATCATGCAGGTTAGAGATGATATTTCAGCCGGTACAACTTTGCAGGCCAGCCTCTCTCAGAATAAAGATTTATTTCCTAACATGTTGATACAGATGGTTGGCATTGGTGAGGAATCGGGTGCGCTTGATGAAATGCTAGATAAAGTAGCAGAATATTATGAAGAAGCTGTTGATGATGCTGTCGACAATCTCACAGCCATGCTAGAACCATTAATCATGTCTTTCCTTGCTGTGATTATTGGCGGACTAGTTATTGCTATGTACTTACCTATTTTCAAAATGGGCGAAGTTGTTTAAACAAAAAACCATTTTAATAAATTATTTAATTCCCGTAATATTAGTCCAATGTTTGACAACATAATTATTGTTTTTCAGTCCACACCCTGGTTATTCTATTCTACTGCGTTATTTTCTGGTCTCTGTGTCGGTAGCTTTTTAAATGTAGTGGCTTACCGCTTACCATTGATGATGGAACGGGACTGGAAACTTGAATGTCATGATTTTTTGGAACTAGAGCCACCCAAAATTGAAGATAAGCTGTTATCACTCAGTCTTTCAACACCGGCATCAGCTTGCCCTAACTGCGAACACAAAATACGATTCTGGGAAAACATCCCCGTTCTCAGTTATATCCTTTTAAGAGCAAAATGTTCCTCTTGTTCGACCACTATATCACTGCAATACCCGGTCGTTGAATTACTCACTGGCTTTGCGTCTTTAGCCGTTGCATACACATTTGGCCCATCACTACAAACGGTAGCAGGCTTAATTTTTACTTGGGTATTGATAGCACTAACCTTAATCGATCTTAAAAAACAACTACTGCCTGACGATATAACCCTCCCTCTCCTGTGGGGTGGCATCTTACTTAGCTTTTATGATGTATTTACTAGTCTAAATGACAGTATCATCGGTGCCATTGCCGGCTACCTTATACTTTGGTCCGTCTACCAGTTATTTAAACTGCTAACAAAAAAAGAAGGCATGGGTTTTGGTGATTTTAAATTACTCGCCGCACTAGGTGCCTGGTTAGGTTACAGTTACCTGCCGCAGATAATTCTGGTTTCGTCAGTCGTCGGTTCGATTATAGGCATTACTATGATTATTATTGGTAAGAACAAACAGCAACAACCCATTCCATTTGGTCCCTATCTTGCGGCTGCTGGCTGGATTGCTCTATTGTGGGGTGAGACCATTAACGCCACCTACCTTTCCTTTTTATAGATGGGCATCTCTATTAATTTCTTATGTCCTCTGCGT
>CAZDMX010000535.1:0-1737 GCA_964506085.1 uncultured Thiothrix sp.
TATTTTTTCGCTTAATATTTATCGCTTAGTATAATTGATACGGGACGGCCTGACCCAGAGTGATAATGCTAATACCGCATGCGTTAGTTAAACCCTATCCGGGTGAAAAATGCCTGCTGAAAGCCTGCTGAAACCCCCCATTTTTAATCGTAGTCAAAAGAAGGAGTTAATGCACCAACTACGCCAATCATTATTTCGGTGTAATGCTACCGATAGCCATGTTTAGTCTTTCATAGTGATATGTTCAGAGCCATCGTGTCGCGTAATCTTGTGCTTCGCCGATGGCGCCCAATTCCTAGTGGTTTAACTGGGCAACATCATTTTGAAAAATATTCTTGAGTGCCTTTTTCATCAATTGCACCCGCAATACGTTTAACACCGTGTAGATAGGCTGCAGTTCTTAGAGTAATTTTTTTCTGTTTACTCAATTCAAAAATATTATTGGCTTCTCGATCCATAATCGCTTTGAGTTTAACATTAACTGTATCTTCGTCCCAGTAATAGCCTGCACGATTCTGCACCCATTCAAAATAGCTGACAGTAACACCACCACTGTTGACCAATACGTCTGGTAAAACGGGAATATCACGCGTTGACAGAATTTCATCTGCTTTAGAGCTAACTGGCCCGTTGGCAATTTCAAGAATCTGGCGTGCCTGAATACGGTCAGCATTTTCTGCAGTGATCTGATTTTCCAGTGCCGCCAACACAAGCACATCCACACCCAGTTCAAGCAGCTCTTCATTGCTTAAAATCGTGTGTTCAACCTCTTCACAGACTGATGCTTCACAGTATAGCATCGCCTTAAGATCTCGCCGGGCAAGCTTATGCTGCATAACTTTATCAACATCAAGCCCCTCTTCAAGATAAATAGCGCCTTTAGAATCAGAGAGGGCAACAATACGATATCCAGCGCGTTGAGCCAGACGTGCAAAATGATAACCTGCACTGCCGAAACCCTGAATAGCAATAGTTGTCTGGCTCGGTGTAAGACATTGTCTTTTAGCCCACTGTTGCAAAACATACAGTGCGCCTTGACCCGTGGCAGCTTCACGACCTAATGAACCGCCAAGATGGACAGGCTTACCCGTGATAACACCGGGTAATTGCTCTCGCATAATTTGATAATACTCATCAGCCATCCAGCCCATAATGGTGGCATTGGTGTATACATCGGGTGCAGGAATATCCCGTTTTGGGCCAATAATATCAGCAACGGCCCGAATGTAACCTCGAGACAAACGCTCTAATTCCAGCTTTGATAATTCCTTAGGATTGACAATAACACCACCCTTGGCACCACCAAAAGGTAGCCCTGCTACAGCACATTTGATAGTCATCCAAAAGCTAAGCGACGTAACTTCATCGAGTGTCACATCAGGATGAAAGCGAATACCTCCTTTAGTAGGGCCAAGAGTATCATCATACTGAACTCGGTAGCCGGTAAATACACGTAGACTACCATCATCCATACGAACCGGAATATTGACATGTAACGATAATTTTGGGTTTGCGAGGCGCTCCCATATGTCGTCAGACAATGTCAGTAATTTCAAGACATCTGTTAACCGAGTCTGGGCATCACTAAAGATATTATTCATAGGTTTACTCTATCTTATATTTTTCCCATTGATTCAATTAGATTGAGAAAATATGACAAACTTCACTGACGGTTTATATATATAACGACCAAGCTGTGCGGCGCAAACGAAGCGCAGCGTAGTTTGCGTCCGAACG
>CAZDMX010000536.1:0-1737 GCA_964506085.1 uncultured Thiothrix sp.
GCCTTATCTGGAAGCGGAAAAAGACGGCAAGCTGCAAGCCAATGGCAAGATTCTTATGGCAACTGTGAAAGGCGATGTACATGATATTGGGAAAAATATCGTAGGCGTGGTGTTGCAGTGTAATAACTATGAAATTATTGATATGGGGGTCATGGTTCCTACCGCTGATATTTTGAGTAAAGCTAAAGAAGAAAATGTTGATATTATCGGTTTATCGGGACTCATTACGCCTTCGTTAGATGAAATGGTTAATGTCGGTAAAGAAATGGAACGTCTCGGCATGGACTTGCCACTACTCATTGGCGGTGCGACTACTTCCAAAATTCACACAGCGGTTAAGATTGATCCAGAATATCATGGTGCTGTGATTTATGTAGCGGATGCTTCTCGTGCCGTGGGTGTGGCGAGCAAGCTGTTGTCGAAAGCTAATAGAGATGAGTTCATCAAAGGCTATAAAGACGAGTATGAAGCATTAAGAATTAAACGTGCGGCTAACCAGCGGGTAAAGAAATCATCGACCTTGGCGGTTTCTCGTGCGAATAAAGTGCCGATAGACTGGACGGATTATCAACCCGTGAAGCCTGCTTATATGGATTTACCCGAAGAGGCTAGAGCAGATAAAAATGGCTTCGTAGTCAGTCAGCCAGATTCAGGAGGTGTGATTATTCAATGTGATGATTATCCACTGGAAGGTTTGATCGAGCGTTTTGACTGGACGCCGTTTTTTAGAAGCTGGGAATTAGCAGGTAAGTTTCCCGCTATTCTCACCGATAAAGTGGTCGGAGAGACTGCCACTAAGCTTTATGAAGAAGCACAAGAGTTACTAGACAAGGTCGTCAAAGAAAAATGGATTACCGCTAAAGCAGTGATGGGTTTGTTTCCTGCAAACACGGTGAATGATGATGATATTGAAATATATACGGATGAAACGCGTCAAACAGTAAGGATGGAGCTGCATCATATTCGTCAACAATTGGATCGCAAGGGGATTCGTCCTAATTTCTGTTTAGCTGATTTTGTTGCACCGAAAGAGTCGGGTGTGAAGGATTGGTTGGGTGTGTTCGCGGTTACTGGAGGTGTAGGGATAGAGCCACATCTGCAAAGATTCCGCGAGGAACATGATGACTATAATGCGATTTTGCTAGAAGCCTTGTGTGATCGTTTCGCCGAGGCGATGGCAGAGCGCATGCATGAGCATATGCGGAAAGAATTCTGGGGGTATGCCAGTGATGAAAAGTTATCCAATGATGACTTGATCAAAGAGTCTTATCAAGGGATTCGCCCCGCACCCGGATATCCCGCTTGCCCTGATCATACCGAAAAGGCCTTGCTCTGGGAGTTATTAGAAGTGGAAGAGCGTATAGGCATGACGATTACAGAATCCTACGCGATGTATCCAGCCGCTTCGGTTTCAGGCTGGTATTTCGCACATCCAGAAAGTGCTTACTTTGGCACGGGTAAAATTCAAAAAGATCAGGTTAAGGACTACGCCAAGCGTAAAGGCATGAGCATTGAAGAGACTGAGAAATGGTTGTCGCCTATACTAGGTTATTGATGCAAGAGCTACTGTAAGGATTCAAGGTGGTATTTCAGCCGTAGAGACGTAACATGTTACATCTCTTTACGTTTACGGATATCTGCAACTAGCCACTTTCGTCGACAAGTTGTCGGTTGATGGTATATTAAACATTATAACCACGTCCTGAGGGCGTGGGTAGGTTCGTAGGCTTTAGCCTG
>CAZDMX010000537.1:0-1731 GCA_964506085.1 uncultured Thiothrix sp.
CATGTTACCTATACTTTTTTTTATCAAAAAGATTTACTCACGTCGACAAAATGAGAAGCTTTCAACGTTCTCCAGGCCGAGTTCATGACAAAACGTAACAAGACATTAGTGCTTTTTGATTATGATTGGGATCGTATCGAATTTAAAAAGTTGTCACCTGAATGGCCCCAGTCCCGTGCTGGTTTCGACCTGTTTAGCTTCCCAAGCAAGCTGCGACTTGCATGGTTTGACATAAATCGTTTTAGTCAACTTGCGGTGTTACGTGCCAAACTGCAAGGTGTTAAGGCTGTTGTGAGCAACCATGAACAGTATGGTGCACTGTGTACTGCCCTGGTCGCGGAAAAGTTGGGATTGCCTGGCACTTCAGTCGAAGCAGTACTGGCTTGCCAGCACAAATTGTACGCACGTGCGATTTTAGAACGTGTTGCACCAGAAGCCAATATTCCCTATAGCCGGCTGAATGCCACCTATGGTTCCAGTATTCCTGAAGGAATCAATTATCCTATATTTGTAAAACCGGTTAAGGCCGCCTTCTCTGTGTTGGCTAAAAACATCGAAAACCATCAAGCACTACATGAGCATACTCGTTTCAGTCGGCAGGAACTTTGGACCATTCGCCACCTCGTTGAGCCCTTTGAAAAAATCTTAATGAAACGGATTCCCAGCGCAGGCACTGCCCACAGTCTAATACTTGAAGAATATATACCAGGACAGCAACACTGTCTCGATGGTTATTACTTCGATGGTAATATTCACCGCATGGGAGTCGTTGATGCCCACATGTACCCAGGTACAGACGCATTTATGCGGTGGGACTACCCGAGCCAGCTTTCTGATGAAGTTCAGCTAAAAGCTGAAATTGTTGCTGATAAATTTCTAAAAGCCGTAGGCTTTACACACGGATTCTTTAACATGGAGTTTGTGATTGACGAACAAAATAATCAAATCAAAGTCATTGAATTCAATCCGCGCATGGCAGCACAATTTTCTGATTTGTACGAACGGGTAAACGGCGTGAATCTACACGAAATGGCAATCGCTTTGGCTCATGGTCTTGATCCAGCAACACTACCGATGAAAAAACCCACAGCGACACATGCATCAAGCGTTGTGTATAGAAGCTTTGATCCGAACACCTCTGTTTCAATGCCAACCGCAAGCCAGCAAAAAGCATTCAATAACGCTTTTCCCGATGGGCTGCTCATACGGTTTCCAAAGCGATCTAGCCAACTGCAGCAGGATTTCAAGTGGCTGGGAAGTTATCGCTTTGGCATTGTCCATCTAGGTGGAAACAGTCTCAAAGACTTAAGACAACGATGTGAACATGCCAGCTCATTACTCGGGTGGTCAGCACAGCATGTAGGTGAAACTAGCAACCAAGAAGAGTTAGCTGATTGTCCTGATGTCTGGCCAAGTTCGATGGAAACTGAAAATACGATGCCGTAACGCGGTAATTTTTTAGCAGCTCAGCGGCGCTTCCCTGTAGTGATATAGCCGCTACCCATGAACGTGAGGTGAAAGCTAACTAAGTCAACATATTGTTTTAACGGTTGCCAAGGTTTCCCAAGCCCCTTAAAGGTTGTGAAATAAGGATAAGAAATCGCCAACAACCAAATATTTGCGATACCAAGATACCACGGAAAGAGTTTAAGCCCCGTTGAAGCCACACGTGCTCCCGGACGGGTTGCCTTAAAGATGCGGGTTAACGCAATTTCAGATTGAAGTACATCT
>CAZDMX010000538.1:0-1730 GCA_964506085.1 uncultured Thiothrix sp.
ACCGCATACAATGCTTTAGAGAAAAAATTTAGGTTAGAGGCAAGCAGCCCCCCCCTTGATTTCTCTTAATATATTCTGTACCAAACGAACCAGCCCAAAAAGATTCTTGTTCTGTTTTAAACTTTATACTCATAATTACATCCTCTTTAAAAAATTTGTTTGCTTAGTCAGTTTTATAAGGGTTGATAGCTTAGCTTAATAACATTCATTGCAGTTCGTCTGTCTTTATCAAGACTTGGTGCATCAACTCTGCTCTTATCCAATCTTCTGGTGTGTCTATGTCTTGCACTAAATAACCTGGTAATATGTAAGGGCTGGCACACTCAGAAAATAATGGTTTCATCATTTTAAAGGCCTTTGCCTTGCCCCAATAAAACTGCCCTGCATCATGATAGGCTTCTTCTAAATCCTGAGAACGTGTATTGAAATATTCTGGACAGAACATTTCTACACGGTTTTTCTCCGTTAACTTAATAGCTCTTTGAATTGAAAAAGGAAAGCTAGTAACGCTAAAACAGTAATCTGCTTTTGTATTTTGTAATTGCTGGTATGCTTTTTTTAACACTTGTGTTTGCACAAAAGGTGCGGTTGCATAGATACAGCAAACATAAACGTGGCTAGTTTGATTTTGTTCAAACCATTCTATGGCATGTTTGATAACGGGAAGTGTGCCAACATAATCGTCAGCCAACTTATCAGGTCGCATAAAGGGGGTTTCTGCCCCGTAGGTTCGAGCAATATCTGCAATTTCATGGTCATCTGTTGAAACAATCACATTGTCAAAGCATCCGCTATTCAATGCGGCTTCTATGGAATAGGCAATAATAGGCTTACCATTAAATAATTTTATATTTTTACGCGGTACGCGCTTACTGCCGCCTCTCGCTGGAATAACGCACAGATTCATGACAATACCGTTCTCAGTGTGGCGACAACTTCATCTTGTTGCTTAAAGCTTAACCCTTGATACAGAGGAATACTAACCGCCCGACTATAATAATATTCCGCATTCGGAAAATCACCTTGTTTAAATCCCATTTTTTCATAGTATGGCTGAAGGTGAACTGGAATATAGTGCAAATTAACACCCAGACCATTATCTCTAAGTTCCTGAAAAATTTGTGCCTGAGTTTTTTTTGTCCTTTCTAGCTCTATCTGAATTGGGTACAGATGCAATGCTGAGTATCTTTCTGGGCATTGATATGGTTTTATCACAGGCAGGTTCGTTAATAACTCATCATACCTTTCCTGTAATACATGGCGTCTGCTTACGAATTCATTGAGTCGTTGCATTTGACTTATACCTAATGCAGCCTGTAGTTCGGTCATGCGATAGTTAAAACCAAGATCAATTTGCTGATAATACCAGCCACCTTCTGCCTCTTTGGTCATTAATTTAGGGTCACGGGTTATGCCATGACTTCTTAATAAATTCATTCTTTCTGCCAGCCGTTCGCTGTTTGTCGTCGCTAAGCCACCCTCTGCGGTGGTGATGATTTTAACAGGATGAAAACTAAATACCGTTATATCTGAGTACTGGCAACCACCAATTGGTTGATTTAAATACTTGCCACCTATTGCATGAGATGCATCTTCAATAATTTTAAATCCGTATTTCTGACCAAAATGGTAAATACGCTTCATATCACAAGACTGTCCCGCAAAATGCACTGGAATTACAATCTTGGGAAGTTTGTTTTCTTGTTTAGCCTGAATCAGCTTTTTTTCTA
>CAZDMX010000539.1:0-1696 GCA_964506085.1 uncultured Thiothrix sp.
TTAGCCCAATCAAGCAGGATTCCACTGCATCTTACGAATGATCCTCCTCCTTCTTTTTTACTCCACCTAACTCCATCACATCTACAACTCCAGTTCACCGAAGACCCTTCTCTGAAACCACTCCATATTGATTTTTTGGCCGGAAAAAATCATCATCGTCGATTGTATGGTGGAGGAAAAGGACAACAGCTAGCAAAAGCCATTGGACTGAACAAGTTTAACAACCCAACCGTTATTGATACCACTGCCGGCTTGGGAAGGGATGCCTTTGTACTGGCTACTTTGGGTTGTCAGGTCACGCTTCTAGAGCGCACATTACCTGTTTTTTTATTATTAGAAGATGCGATTTCTCGTGCCCATCTGTCTGATGATCAAGATATACAGACCCTTATGAATAACATGTCTCTTCATCACACGGACAGCTTGGCGTATTTATCATCGCTAGAAAAAGAGCAATATCCAGATGTGATTTACATTGACCCTATGTTTCCATCTCGCGAGAAATCAGCGAAGGTGAAAAAAGAAATGGCCATGTTTCATCATCTAGTAGGAAAAGATACCGATGCTGGACAACTTATTAAAGCGGCATTGCCACGCGCTTTAAAACGGATTGTTGTCAAACGTCCAAGATTAGCTGAATGTTTGTACCCTAAACCTGCTTTTCAAATCATCGGGAAATCTACTCGTTACGATATCTATTTACCTTGCTCTTGATCAGTATCTGCGCTTTCTACCCACTGTCCTATAACAATCGCCTTATCTGATTCAAAATAATAAGGTGGAATTTGTAAAGAAACGCCATGACCTTTCATTCTTTCCCCCTTCGTATCATAAAAGATACCACTACAAGTATCTTTTAGCCGATCACCTTTCGGCATCAAATACAACGGGCATTGCGAGACACCTACCGAGTTATAAAAAACAAAATAGTCAGCCTTTACAGAACGCCATTGGCTATTTAGTGGCACACCTGGTGTAAAATTTTCAGGCGGATCTATTCGTTTAATAATGGCAATAGACCTTCCCGACCAAGTCACAAACTTTATTTTTCCTGATAACAATGATTCGATAGAAACGGTAAGTAATGCAGGTTTTTTTGCCTTAGATGAATATCCAGATTGCCCAGTTTCTACCGAAACTGGAAACAGGGAATTGATCATCACCCCCATCACAATGACTACTCCTAATAAAGTAAGCAGTTTCAAGGAAACACTATATAATTGTCGTCGATCCATTCTCAATAGGACTCCTATGAAGCCAAAATTTTTATTGCTCGCTGGTTGTATAACAGGTTTGCTAGCCGTTGTATTAGGTGCGTTTGGCGCACACGGACTGGAAAAAATAGTCGATCCAAAAGTTATGGAAAGCTATCAAACGGGTGTTCATTATCAGTTTTACCACAGCTTCGCACTCATTGTAGCGGGTATATTCGCGCATTTCTGGCCTGAAACAAAGCACTTTAAAACTGCTGGGATTAGTTTTCTTATCGGAATTGTTATTTTCAGCGGCAGCCTCTACTTATACACCCTGACTGGCAACAAGACTTTTGGCATGATTACCCCAGTTGGAGGATTAAGCTTCATTATTGGCTGGGGATTATTAATCATGGCTTTGTGGAAAACTAAGCTCTAACCACCAAACTTGATGGAGTACTAGGACTTGTTTCGCTCTATAACCTGAAGCGCACGCTCCAATA
>CAZDMX010000540.1:0-1682 GCA_964506085.1 uncultured Thiothrix sp.
CTCCTGTGGTTATCTTGGCACTAACGATATTATTTATCGCTCTGCTATTGGGGAGACTTATTTATTTAGGCGCCGCCGAATTTAGTGGTATCACTCAAAAATTAGGTACACAAAAAACTTCCAAGCTCTTGCTAAAAACATTTTGGCGCTGGTTACCTCTACTTTTATTTACACTGTCTATAGTTGCTGCAATGATATGGCGCAATGCTTACATTCAACAACTTATCTACCATGTTGAAACTACCGATAAATATGCATGCAAAGACGAAAGAGCCTCAATGCATCTTGTTTGTAAAGAAACAGATTCTTTCGAAAATGACTTACATCTGTTGGTTCAACGCTTTGGAGATACTTTTTCTGATGATCGCCAAAATGATGTTTATTCTGCTATTGCACAAATCGAGAAGACTTCTAAAAACTTCGAAGAGGATCTTCCAAAACTTATTTTCGTGGGAAAAAATGATAGCTTTAATCACGCTCAACCGCTTTATGCAAAAAAACTACCTGAGTCACTCCAGCCACCTCATTGCCCCTGGTTTCTAGGGTACATACGTGAACCAACGAATTGCATAAAGAGAGATCTACTCACTCCTTTGAATAAAGGTTACGCTGATATCAGAGATGATGCTCGCATCGCTTTAGAACAAAAACTACAGACTATGGATGATAGCCTAAAACAATCGTCCGACGATGTTAGGGTTGCCGCCTTGCAAATAATTAACCGTTCGAATCATACTTATCAACAAGCCTCACACAAAGCACTGGATCTGCTATTTCTTAAAAACAAAATATCAAGCATTATCATCTATGCTTTCATGCTGTTTCTATTACTAAGAATATTCCTTTATGTGTTTACACGATTTGCTTTTGATGCCGCGCATGGGGCTGTTTCTCTTAGCTTAAAACAACTTCATCAAGATACACAAAGTGTTACAAATTCAATGCTTGTAGAAGAATTAGGTAATGAGGCGTCATTGGATTTAGGTGATGACACTTGGTATGCAACTAAACATCGCAAAGTCCGCTACGCACAAAAAGGTAAACCCTCTTTCCCAATGCCGTTTCATTTACTGTTTCGGCGACTTACTACCGGTAGTTATTATCTATATCGTTTCGGAAAAAAGGAAAATTGCTCACAACTAGAACCTTATGCGGATGATGTGACGCACTTTATAAGAATCACCCTAACTGATTCAGACAAGCTATGTATCTCTTTGAAAAACTTGGTCGCTTTCTCGGAATCAACTCAACTAAGATCGCTATTTAGTCCTAAGTTTTCTGTCTTCTTTAAACATTCTTTATTTTTTACCGTGGCAGAAGGCCCTGGACAACTAGTGTTGCGTGTTGATGGGGGAAAAGGAAAAGTCATTAATGGAGATGGACAGTTAAAACAGAGCGATAATAAAAGTTTCTTTAACCCTGTAGATCTCATTGCTTTTGATGTCAACGGTTCTTATAACCTTGCCGCACAACATGATCTAATCAGTGTGTATACTGAAGGCCATACCATATGCTCACGAGAAAACAGCCTGATTATTAGACAAGTACACGATGAGAAAGGTGCAAGATCAATCCTTTCTAGTATGAGAAAACTACTACTTTTTTTATTACCGATATGATTTAGGACAGGTTTATATCGATAATGATACCCTGCAGGTATACTTTCATAGCCTCTGAAGGCT
>CAZDMX010000541.1:0-1667 GCA_964506085.1 uncultured Thiothrix sp.
AGCCTTGGTTTTAGCACTATCAGCCGAACATTTATACGTTGAGTGGCGACGATCAATCGACAGTTCCAGACGAAAAAGTCCACCAGGATAAGAGTGCAACAGCTCACTCGCATTGAATGTATAACGATTCCATTGAGCGGGGTTTGCAGCATTTAGTGGAATCGTTTTACGCCATAAATATCGACCAACACGACCCAGTTCATCATCTCCAGATATTTTATTAGTTTGTAAAAACTGTGCCATATTGTCAGGATTAATAATAAAAGCAGTTATCTGTACGGCATTCACATTTGCTGCCTCAAAGGGAATCTCTAGTGTCTTGTTTTCAGGCAAGATATGCCCCTTGCCCACAAAACGGATGCCCGGTTTGAGGGTGTCCAGTGTAATCGTTTCATTAACGCTCTTGCCAAGAGATGTACCCTTCGAGCCTTCCAGACCCGCTTCAATAGCGACATTGAATTGTCCTGTAGCACCATCTTTAGGGAATAGCTTGATAATGTTTCCTTCAGTACTCAGCTTAAAAGGCACGGCCTTCGGAGTAGGGCGCTTACTATCAGGAATCGGTTCAAAGCGAATCAGCCCTTTAAGATTCTGCTCTTTATTGCGCATATCAGACAAAGTGATCTGAATATAAGGCTTATCTTGATCTGGTGTAATACGAGCGATATTCACTACTTTAAATTCATTAATAGCAGGAATACTAATCTCTCGACTACCAACAGTTTCAATCCCCAATGGCTTACCATCCCAACGTAACAATACATCGGTAGCAAAAGTCTCCCGTTTTAAATCTTTAATGGTAAAACGATAGCGTTTGCCCGACTCATCCGCTTGCCAATTAACCTTCAGCGGCTCGTCCTGTAAAGTTGCTGTGACCAATTTACTCACTTTATCGGCATCAACCCGATCAGAAAATAAGGCTCTCCCTTCAAGTATCATCAGTGATGACTCCTCAGGGTCAACCTGTAATGCGCCTATTTCCAGCTCGTATTCCATTGGGAAGACCGAGAAGCTAAATTCATAGGAAGCGTCAGTAGATGACAAACCCTTCAAGCCATTGGGTTCTAGTTTTATCGTGTATTTTTGAGCAGAGACAAGTGGTTCATCAGGAACAAACACGATAGCCTTCGCGGATTCAAAAACAGCCTGGCCTTTAGTGGGCGGCTTAATAGAGAAAATGCCCTGCGCGCTTTTTCCTATATTAGCTTCAGTGGTAATAGGGTTTTTAAATTGAATTTGAACACTAGAGTCTCGTGAAACTCTACCACTAGTTTGTGATTGGATCAGGTTTGTCCAAGGCGTTGGCGGATTATTATTGTTTTGTGCAATGGCGGCAGTGGTGTTGGTTTTTACATCACTGGTTGTTTTTGTTTCATCACAAGCGGAAAGGAGGAATAAACTAAGTGAAAACGCTAACAACGCTTTGGAAACTCTACTACGCATAAGAATGACTCCCTATCTCTTTCTTTGTTTTTTATATGTCATGTAAGTGTAGATGATAATCGTGTAGGAGTAACGGCTAATTCGAGTCAGAATTAACACAAATCTGAGAGTAGGCCTATCGTTTATTCAACCGAATATTTAATTGATGGGTACGATTCTAAGTATTTTTCCACTATCTGTACCTATATAAATCCAGCCTTCTGCACTTTGAGCAAGAGAACGTA
>CAZDMX010000542.1:0-1657 GCA_964506085.1 uncultured Thiothrix sp.
TGCGATAAACCCTGAAATAGTAATGACCTTTCGACTTTTATCGGGACTGTTGATGCTTTTATCTATCACTGGTGTATTTCTAATATTTCAATCGATATTATCATCATTGGAAAAAATTTCGTGATTTTGCAGACGATAAAGAGTTCGAAAATATTCAAGAAATACTATTTTATTGTGTCGATAAAACACCTCTTGATTATCTAGCATACTATAATCGAGTAAAAAATAAGTATTTACACGAAACAAATCCTATGATTGAAGTAAGAATGAATTACTCGGAATTATATCCAACAAAATGACAGGTACAAGAATATCGCAATAAAACTTCATGATATTATTGACCTTGCAAATGATGAATTTGAAGAATTGGATCAAGGTGTTTTAATCAGAACTATATTCGATGTAAAAAAAGGAGGTATTTTTTACTATCATGTTAGTGATGAACAATATCTTTTTGGCAGGGCTGTTCAATGCTAAAAGCCCCGATAGTCTAAAACCCGATCTAAACTTAGCGCGTTATCATACAAAGCCAAACTGATATTTTCTATCTTATTGAATCGCATTAGGTTAAGTGCAAAAGAGCGAAGCAAGGCAAAGATAGAAGGATTTTTTCGTATTCTGCTTGCATCCTCATCCATACGAGTATCACGAACATAATGTGTTCTGTTTTCAACACCCCAATGATTTCTCACCACTTGATTGGCTTGTGCGGCATCAATAGCACGAGTGCATAAGTAATAGGCGGTTTCTTCAGATGTCTGCCAATCTTTCTTCTTGGTATCGAAACGATCTACATGGCGCTCAATACGAATCAGTGTCTTGAAATGATCATGCCATAGCTCAGTGCCACTTCCTTCGGGTAGAGTCCATACGGAGGCTTCTCTTGTTTCAATGCGATTCCTTTTTCCTATATCATCCGTCCTATCGGTATCAATGGGAGCTTGTACGGTAGCGTACTCAACCATGGCATCATGTAAAGAGGGCTGGTTACGTTTGAGTTGAGCCACTAAATCATTGTCAGTATCGACGGCGGCTTCAACTGTTTTTTTGGGTATGCAAGGCATCTAGTGTAAATAACTGCCCAGCTACACCTAATCCCTTGATAAGCTCTTGCACCGCTTGTATCTCATGCTGTTTGTCACCGTCATCATCGGTAATCCAAATATGTCCCAGTACCAAGTTGGTTTCAGAGGCTAAAGCACTGACAACCTGAGCCGCTTTTCGGTCTTCAAAGTGGTCAAAGCTTCCTCTGAGTACTTTGCCATCCATTGAAATAGATCCATGCTCGGATGTCTCTTCTTGCAGGTGTAGAGAATGATCTCTAAAACTTTTTTCAACATGATCCGCATCAAGACCTTGAAGGGCGTAGCGAATAGAGTTATGGGCTGGAGCACGCTTCCAGTTGATACCGCATAATTCGTTTAAACGAGGCCTATGAGCTTCTATGTATCGCTGTATTTTGCGATAGGATGTTGCACCTGAAGGACTGCCATAATAGAAAAGAGGAGGAGTGAACCAAGGTCATATAATTTGCCTTGACCACGCCTATGATCAGGTATGCAGCTTAGATAATTTTCAATTTCCATAACAATTCCATTTATTACAATATACTATGGAGTTATTTTAACCTTCTCTATTAGCATTGAACAGCCCTGAT
>CAZDMX010000543.1:0-260 GCA_964506085.1 uncultured Thiothrix sp.
ATATTTTCGATATTGAAGAACTAAAATCGCGAAAATTTATTGCCACGTTTCATTCGCTTGGTTCGACTTCGAAGTTTATTTCCCTATTTTTCGGATGAGCTACTGTCCACAAGAAGTCTATTATATTTTGCTGCCAGGGTTTTGTACTCAGCATGAACCTTATTGCTCTCTTCAAGTTGCAGATAAACCTTTTTGTGTGCCTCGATCAAATCCTTGTGATCCTGAACTAACCTAAAGTGCTGCTGGTTTACCTCTTCCAT
>CAZDMX010000543.1:298-1631 GCA_964506085.1 uncultured Thiothrix sp.
TTATAGCGTTACGGGAAGATGTCAACTGTTCAATCTGGTCATTAAGCAATACTTGGTTCTCTTCAAACTGCCTGGCCAAATTAGCCATATGCAACCAATCCACCGCTGTTTCATGCGAATAGGCTAAAAAGGCTTGTTTTATTTCTTTGGGCAGAAAAGCAATGACATCATTATATACAGATACAAAATGATCCTCACTAGTCCTGTAAAGAACCTGCAAAACTTCATCAAATTCTGGCCACTGATTCACTTCGTGTGGAGTTGGAGGGGCGCACAGGAAGAGTCTTGCATCATCAATTAAAATAGCGCTGTTTTCATTTAATGCCGCTATCGATGCTATTTCTTGAATTAGTGGGCTCTGGGATTTTTGTCCCGCGGGGTTTTCAGCAACGCACCAATGGGCATCTAGCCAATAAAGGGTGGGCTGCGAGCTAATTTGCGGTTGGATATCTGCAAGCACTGTTCTTGCGTCACCTTCTATTACCTTTACATTTTGATAGTCTGCAAACCGTTCTTTCGCATGCTTGATATAAGTCGCTGACAGCTCAATTGTGGTTAGATTTTCGAATAAATCCTTCACGCAATCGGTACTATCACCGTAATATGTGCCTGTTTCCACGAAACACCGCAGACCTAAATTATCTCGCAGAAATTCGACCAATTTTCGATCCAATGAGAATGTTACAGCACCCATGTGATTATTATTTCACTCTTTATTAAGTTCATTGTGTAAACGATTTATCAAATCGAGTCTTTCTTCGCAGGCAGCCTTTAAAATACTCAATTCCTCTTTTATGGCAGGATCAGGACATTTGGGCACAAAAGGTAAAGCAAGCTCTTCCATAGCACCATGCGGAACCATAACAAGATCTCCAAATGATAACCAGTCATTAGAGCTATAATGCTGATTAAAAATCCCGGCTAATTCATAATTGGAATGATTAGCCCAAGACAAAAGTGAGACAAGATCACACTGTCCTTCATATAGTGGTACGTTAATAAACTCTATAATCAGCCAAGGGCGGTGCTTATCAATGGTTAATGTTGCACCGACAAGTACATTTAAATCGTTTCCCTGGGTATCAATCTTGATACAGGCTATATTTTCACCGGCAAGGTACTCCTTGATGCAACCGTCAAGCGTTCTCTGTTTAACTACGGCTTTATTTACTCTATCTTCTTTTCCTAGAGTTTTAGCATCATATTTCATCACAGAACCCGTTGCGAGATCACTGGTGAAATATAAGCAAACATCCGCTTCCCTATCTCCCAATGCACAAGTGATTATCTTTACATTATTCTTTCGTCTAAATTTATCATTAAGGTAGCTTAT
>CAZDMX010000544.1:0-1622 GCA_964506085.1 uncultured Thiothrix sp.
CCACTTTGCGACGAGCAACCGCTACAAGCCCTAGTAAACCAGAACCGAATAACCAAACAGCTGCTGGCACTGGTATGGCTGGGATTGCGTCACCCATTACAAGTACGTTATCGAACTTACCGATATCGTGGTCGCCATTATCAAGCCAAAAAGCTATCCAGACTTCTGATTGGTCAGAAGCCAGATCAAGCGAGAATGTTTCAGTATCCCAGCTATTGCTCTTGCTACCACGTAGAAGCTCATTCCAGTTACCAGTATTATTCGCGTCATTGATTGGATTCCAGTTCCAGGCACCGTCTTCAGCGCCACCTACAGCAGTACTACCATTGCCTGTTGCTGAAAGATTAATTTCACGGTACTCGTTAAATCCGTTAGTTTTACCAGCGGTAAGATCGCCTACAAAGTAACCCACTACGAATTCATCAGTACTGCCTGCTTTAAATGTGCGCCAGTCAAAAGTCAATGAAATATTTTCCATGCCTGTAGCGTCAAAACTAATAAGTAGGCCGCTATCATCTTTAGCAAGACCGACATGTGTGTTGTTACCGTTACCGCCCGTTTCTTGAATGCCCACATCTGAGGCGACGTAACCATTGTCGTCGTACTCAAATACGCCAGCATACCAATCATTATCTGCACCGGTTGCGATGTCACCTGAAGCTGCTCCGGGAATAACTGATGATGAAGTTACTGCAACACCTTCATCTACGCGATGTTGACAGCTACCGCTTTGGTTGCAATCTACCAATGGAAAAGGCCCTGTAGCATTATCAAAAGTCTCACTAAGTAAAACGGTTGCAGCATGTGATGTTGAAATTCCCGCAGTCAGTATGCCTGCTAGCGAGAGTAATTGAAGTTTCTTACTTGTATGCATTGGTACATCCCCTTTGGTTTTGTTCTTGATTATCCATACGACCTGACTCCATTCAACTCAGTGCAGTCTGTGTTATATGATATAAGTTTAAAAGCTGCTAGAAATAAAGCAACATTCATGCCATATATATTAAGTGCTTGAAGGTTATTGAGTTTTTAAGAATCATTAGGAAAAAGGGACATGTGGGTATTGTGCTTAGTGGTAATATTCTCGACAAGTTTAACGCGTAGTCATAGCTATATAAATACATAAAATATATATAGAACAGTACGTTATGTTTTTATTCTTTAGTTTATAGCTATTTAAGCGTGTAAAGACTTTTTACACAATGTAGATGTCAGTTACAGTGTGTACGTAATACTGTTTGAAAAAGGTCAAAATTGTCGACAAATATTGCTTTCTCTTTGTTTTTTTAGCATTTCATTTTAAATTTCTCAATCAAATTTATATTTTTACCTTAGCAAACATATGTAATTAATATATGTTTGTCATTCATTAAATGCTATTGCCCTGAATCTAGAGCCTTCAAGTCGCATGGATAGATGGATTCTTAGTAACAGCATTAGCTGGGTCAGCCCCCAGAATAATTATTTGAGCTAAAAGACGAAAGTCAAATGCCAGAAATTAAAAAGCCGAGTCATTATGACTCGGCTTTTTAATCTGTTTAGAATAAGCTAATGCTAATCTAACAAAGGCACCATCATCAACGCCACAATGTTGATGATTTTAATCAACGGATTGATTGCAG
>CAZDMX010000545.1:0-1610 GCA_964506085.1 uncultured Thiothrix sp.
TAACGCTGTTTGTTGGGGTTCCTTCGTCACCCACAACCTACCATCCTGGCTTTTGCGACACCCTCCGAGTTGGGGAGAGGCTAGATTATTGAGCTAAGTGCCTGATTAGCCATACCTCCCTCACCCTAACTGTATTTTAGATACAACTAATTAGTTGTATCTAAATAAACAGGATGTCGAAGTCTGATATAACCTTTCTTACCGTGACGATACAACCGACCCGTCACCTGAATCGTTCTACCTTTTAAGTGTGTAACATCCAAATCTTTAAACAAAGAAATATCAGGTTTCTTTATTGTAATATAAATTTGATGATCTAGTGTGATACTGATCTTATTTTTTCGACGCTTTATGCGTTTAACAGTTCCCTCGAGCCGAACGTAACCGCTGACTTTGCTATCTAGCGTGGATGTGTTCTTTATTTCATTCCCAGAAAGCTTCCAGATATTTCGTTTTTCCTTTTGCGCTTGCCGCTCTGCTTTTCGAAAACAATCCAGATAACGATCATTGGGCGGGATAACAAGCAAAGTAGCTAGCCCTTGCTGAAGCAACCACTCAGAAACATTGATCCCGTTAGGTGTGAATACATAAGCTAACAAGCGGCCATATTTGTCTTTTTTCTCCTTACCCGTCTCAATATAGATACGGTTATTATGTTTTGCCAACAACTCGCGTAATGCTTCCGTGGCTTGACCTGCATAGGGTTCAGAATATTGAGAACGTTTTTTCTTTTCCTTTTTTCTTGTTTTTCTTTTTCTGGCCACCTCTGGCGTATCAATACCAATAATACGAAGTTTTCTATTATCAGCAAGCTTTAGCGTATCTCCATCGTAAACCCATTTAACACGGATTTCTTGTGTCTGTTTGGGTTTTGGGCAACTGCTTTTCTGAGCGGTTGCAGATATAGAGGAGGAAGACGGCGAAGGTGAAAAAGCGTAAGCAGAAAAAGCCAGAGACACAGACACACAAACAAAAAAGGTGCTCACTAAGAGCACCCTTTTTACAAATATCTTTATAAACATTTTCACATACATCAGAAAATGCATTCCAGTATTAATTTCTTATCATACTACTTCTTTCTACCGTAACGCTGATTGAACTTATCAACCTGACCCGCAGATTTATTAAGATTCTGTTTGCCCGTGTAGAATGGGTGTGAGTGACTTGAAGTTTCCACTTTAACCAGTGGGTACTCATTGCCATCTTCCCATTTAATGGTTTCTTTCGCATCAATAGTTGAACGGGTTAAGAATGCAAAGTCAGCATTCAAGTCCTGAAAAACTACTTCTCTATAATTTGGGTGAATATCGGCCTTCATGGGAAGATCCTCTCTATTATTCTGTTGATGATTTCTAATTCGCCACATTTCACAAGAAACCTCATGATGCTTTGACGAAATTTAAAGAGCGGGAATACTAGCAGAAATCCGGGCAGATATCCAAACCCTTTTTTACCGTTCCAAATACTGAAAAATAAGCTGGAGTATATTCACAATGTCATAAGTAGCTCGATTGTAAATTGGATTCCCTGCATTTTAGTATCCAAGTTAGTGTGCTCTTTAACCTAAAAAACGCAGTTGAAACTACTGCGAATGCCTATAGCACTGAATC
>CAZDMX010000546.1:0-1609 GCA_964506085.1 uncultured Thiothrix sp.
AGATTCAGTGCTATAGGCATTCGCAGTAGTTTCAACTGCGTTTTTTAGGTTTAAATAGCATACATGTCTTATGAATTGCCATCTACTATCCAGATGAGATAGTAGATGGAGAAATATTACTTAGGACTCAGGAGTGAATAACTTACGGAACTTAACTTGCACCCAAGGGCATAGCAACCTTTTTACGTCAGATTAAATGACCCAAATCGTTGCATAGCACGGCTATGCGCAATGACAACCAAGGAATAAATATGAGCTTATCCTGCTCAAATATCAAACATGAAAATTTTCGTTGATCAGCATACAATACGCACCACTAAGAACTTCGAGCAACTACTCAATGAAAAAAATAATTACTCTTCTTGCTACTACACTTTTTGTAACGATATTTATAACAGGCTGTAATGAAAAAACAGCCAGTGTGAACACTAACCAAAGTAGTGTAAATGCAGCTACAGCAAAACCCGCTGAAACTATCCATTGGAAAATGGTCACAACATGGCCAAAAAACTTCCCCGGTCTTGGCACGGGTGCTGAAAACCTTGCCCAAAGAATTAATGAACTATCCAATAACCGTCTACAGGTAAAAGTCTATGGTGCAGGAGAGCTAGTCCCTGCATTAGAGATATTTGATGCAGTATCCCGTGGTACTGCACAAATGGGTCATGGCGCGGCTTACTACTGGAAAGGTAAAAACCCTACGTTCCAATTCTTTTCTACCGTACCTTTCGGACTAACCGCACAAGAGATGAATGGCTGGCTGTATAATGGTGGTGGACTGGAACTATGGCAACAAGCCTATGAGAAACACAATCTCGTGCCTATGCCCGCTGGCAACATGGGCGTACAAATGGGTGGGTGGTTCAATAAGGAAATTAATGGTATTGGGGATTTGAAAGGTCTAAAAATGCGTATCCCTGGATTAGGGGGTGAAGTACTAAACCGTGCCGGTGGCACGCCGGTAAACCTACCGGGTGGTGAACTCTATACTGCTATGCAATCAGGTACGATTGACGCGACTGAATGGGTAGGTCCTTACAACGATCTCGCATTTGGATTTCATAAAGTAGCCAAATATTATTATTATCCAGGCTGGCATGAGCCGGGGACTGCGTTGGAAGCCATTATTAATAAAGAAGCATTGGAAGCGTTGCCGAAAGATTTACAGGCTATTGTGCTGGCAGCATGTAAACTCGCTAACCATGAGATGTTAGCGGAATATACAGCACGTAATAACGACGCTTTACAAACACTCATTAACAAGCACAGCGTCGAAATCCGTCGCTTCCCTGATGACGTATTACACAAACTTAAAGAAATATCTGATGAAGTTGTGAAAGAGCTTGCTTCTAAAGACGAATTCTCAAAGAAAGTATTTGATTCTTATAATAGCTACCGGGAAAAAGTATTAAGCTGGTCTGAATATTCAGAGCGAGCGTATTTGAATGTAAGAGCTGAGCAGAAATAAAAACGGCTTTTTTTATCACCTTATTGATCATAGATTCATCCAGATGATGCCGTCGGACAAGACCTGTTTCAGGATCAACACTCAAGCGAGTTGAACCTAAAAAACTCAGTTGAAACGTAGCGAGAATGACTAGAGTGCTGA
>CAZDMX010000547.1:0-1607 GCA_964506085.1 uncultured Thiothrix sp.
TTAAAAGCGTATGCAGAACGACTATTCGCCTCATTCAATAAGCCCAGCTTATGATGTTCCTGTAATTTTCGCTACGCTTCTAGTTCTCGGACAGGCTCCTAGTCATTCTCGCTACGTTTCAACTGAGTTTTTTAGGTTAAACAGCACTGACCTGATATTTTTCAAGCCCATACTTTTTAATACGATAACGCAGTTGACGCAAGGTCATCCCCATTTCTTCAGCGGCTTTGGTTCTATTCCAGTGAGTCATTTCAAGAGTAGCTTCAATAACCCTTTTTTCATCTCGATTACTGATAGAGCCTTTTTCCCAGCTGGGTAGCTGGTTAATGTTCTTTGTTTGAAAATTACTTGAAGATTGTTGCTCATGTTTTTGTGCTAAGGACGTATTAATTTCAAATTCTCGCAACTGCAAATCATCAATTGTGATCAGACCGTCTTCGCTTAAAGTACAAGACCGCTCCAGAATATTGACTAGCTCACGAACATTTCCTGGAAAGGAGTAATCTAGTAAAGCTTGTTGAGCATCCTCCGTTAGCATAACGTCATGCAACTCCCAGCTAGTGGCAATTTGCTGTAAGAAATGTTCAGCCAATAACAAAATATCTTCACCTCGCTCGCGCAAGGCGGGTACTTCTAGCTTAATAACATTGAGTCGGTAGTATAAATCCTCGCGGAAGCGTTTGGCAGCTACTTCAACTTCCAGTTTTTTGTGGGTTGCACTTAGCACACGTACATTAACAGGGATTTCCTGAGTACCACCCACAGGCTTGATAGCCTGTTCCTGAATAGCACGAAGCAGCTTAACTTGCATCTCAAGTGGTAGATCAGCGACTTCGTCCAGAAATAAAGTGCCGCCATCAGCTGCCTGAAACAGGCCTTGTTTATCAGCAACTGCACCAGAGAAGCTACCTTTTATATGACCAAAGAATTCACTCTCCACCAAGTTTTCAGGGATGGCGCCACAGTTCACTGGAATGAAAGGTGCATTGCCATGCGGACCGTTATTGTGAATGCTCTTCGCGACTAACTCCTTTCCACTACCCGATTCACCATTAATATATACAGGTGCATGGCTTCTACCCAGCTTATGAATGGTTTTGAGTAATTGTTGAATAGCAGGGGAATCACCAAGAATCAATGGGTTATTGGCATCATCACGGTTTTGTGTGGGGGTCGATGAAGTAGCAGAAGATCGCTGTTGAGGAGATGAAGACTTTTTCTTGGACATCTTTAATGCGGTCTCGATCAACTCGCGTAATTTCTGTAGATCAACAGGTTTAGAAACGAAATCATAAGCACCGGATTTTAAGGCTTCAACTGCGGTTTCCATACTGCCAAAAGCGGTAATGACGGCGACCGGAACATGCGGCATGTGATGATGAATGTAGTTGACGATATCAATACCTGTGCCATCTGGAAGTTTCATATCGGTGAGGCATAGATCCGGCTGGTTTTCCTTCAAACAAGCCATGGCTTCTTGTACGTTTGAGGCACTGAAAGTAGTTAGCCCCATACGTAATAGAGTAATCTCCAGAAGTTCGCGGATATCGGGTTCGTCATCAATAATTAATACGCTTTGTTCGCTCATATTTTCTTGTTCTTGTTAT
>CAZDMX010000548.1:0-1603 GCA_964506085.1 uncultured Thiothrix sp.
GACCTGATTCGCTCGTTTCTGCGTGAGCAGGAATATTCTGAACGGGAAATACTGGATGTTGATGCGCAATTCGACTGGCAGCGATTACTAGATGAAGCCGCCAGTATGTCATTATTTGCTACCCGTCGAATCGTCGAGTTGCGCTTACCATCAGCAAAACCTGGCAGACAAGGATCGCAAATATTAAAAGAATATCTTGCGCGTCCGCCTGAGGATACTGTGCTTATTGTTAATGCAGGCAAGATTGACGGAAATGCCAAAAAATCGGCCTGGTATAAAGCTATTGATCAAAGTGGCATGGTGGTGCAATGCTGGCCTGTACCCGTCGAAAAACTCACCTTCTGGTTGCAACAACGTTTATCTCAGCGCGATATGGATGCTGATAATGAAGTACTCGCGTATATCAGTCAGCATGTTGAAGGAAATTTGCTCGCCGCCAATCAGGAAATCGAGAAACTTTTTTTATTATTAGGCCCGGGTAAAATTACTTACGCAGATGTCGCTCAGGCGATTTCGTCGCAATCGCGATACAGTGTTTTTGAACTGGTCGATATGTTATTAAGCGGTAATACTGAACGTGTCATCAGAATCTTAACTGGCTTGAAAGCCGAAGGCATGGTGCCCGTTATTATCAATTGGGCGCTGGCCAAAGATATTCGTCTGTTAACAATGGCAGCGGCGGATATGTCGTCAGCTGATTTCAACCTTAAACGATCGGGTATTTGGCAAAGTCGTATTACCCTGTTTAAGTCATGTTTGTCTCGTCATCGATTACGAACATTTCAGCTAATGCTAAAACGCTGCTCTTATATTGATGCGGTGAGTAAAGGCTTGATTGATGCGAATGTGTGGGATGAGATGGAGACGCTTTGTGTTCGTCTTGCGGGTACGACAAAAAGGTAGATAGTTATTGCTATGTAGGAGTAATATAAAGGTACTACATAAAAAAATCTGTTGAAATCAGTAGGCTTTGTAACGAGCAAAGTGATTTTAAAAGTAGCCTCGTTCCCATGCTCCTGCGTGGGAATGCATAGCGTTAAGATGGGCGACAGAGGTTCAATTAAGATCTCTATTTACATATATAGATAGCCTTGTTGGGAAACGAGTTTATCTATTACCCTATGCGTTACCACGCAGGAGCGTGGGAACGAGATTCAAATTAAGCGGTTAAATAAAAAAGCCCGCTGAAATCAGCGGGCTTTTTAGCGAGCAAAGTAACTTTAAAATTACTCTTCAGCCCAAGAAATATAATCAGTAGACTGTTCGGTTGTATCAACGGTCTGTACGATGGCAGCTTGCTCTAACTGAGTGTTGCGTTCATCGATTGTTTCGTTAATTAAAGCACCGGCTACTGCCATATTGATTATTGCTAGTGTTGCTAACATAGTGTTCTCCTAAAAGTGTGTTTCATGTCAATGTGACAGAATATTATAATATACTAATATATAAGTCAAACCTATCTCAACTTAATAATCTTCTTTAAGTTGTTAATTATATGTTTTACAATGGCTTATGTAATATATTAGATGCGTGTTATTTACTGTGAATGCGCACCTGATCTATCCATTTAAACGATATAAAGGTTTGTAGCATGTACGCTGTA
>CAZDMX010000549.1:0-1580 GCA_964506085.1 uncultured Thiothrix sp.
TTAGAAGCTTCAGCAGGCGCATAGTTGTGCTATGCAACGATTTGAGATCATTCAAGCTGGGACAAAAAGGCAAGTTAAGTGCCGTAAGTTATTTACTCCTGAGTCCTTAGTATAATCACTTGTGGTATCGGTGTTAAGTTGTCTTGAAAGAAATCTCAAATAGCTTGGACATAGCTTGTGTCCTATGTCGTAGTGAAGTCACGGATTTAAGTTAAAGCCAATCGCTAAATTCTTCAGGTAAAGGCTGTGTCTCCTGCCCATTTATCCAGCCTTGATCCAAGGCCAATTGGTTTAAATCATTAATTCTTTTCTCGTCCAAAGGATGTGTACTAAAAAAAGGGGAGTCCTCATCCACTCCATTTTGCACGGATACCTCATGCAGAGTTACAAACAATTCACTGGCTCCCGCCACTGTTCCATAGGTGTTATAAACCACGCGCAAGCCTTCTTTATCGGCAGCGGACTCCATACTACGACTAAAGTGTAGTTGTGTATAAAGACCTGCTGAACCTAACAAATTATTATTCGAATATCCTAACAAATATTTGATACCCGTTTGAATGGCAATATTCTGCCCTGCTGCACGAATAGGGTGACGCAGTTTTACATGCGCCATTTCGTGAGCTAATAGCATCGCCAGACTATTTTCATTCGGCAATATTTCTAATAAGCCTCGGTATATAAAAATATGCCCACCCAATGTTGCAAACGCATTTTTTACATTTTCAGGCTCGTAGTGCACATAAATATGCATGCCTTCGGGCAAGTTCATGCCTTTTTCCAATCGCTCCACCAATGCTTCCAGATACTTTTGTATCTGTTGATGCTCTGCATCCAGTGCTTCGGGCTCTGCATACAACTCACTGATGTTAACTTCGTATTGATAAGGGATAAGCGATGCCAACCAACTACCTGATTGAGCAAA
This sequence comes from uncultured Thiothrix sp., assembly GCA_964506085.1. GTDB lineage: Bacteria > Pseudomonadota > Gammaproteobacteria > Thiotrichales > Thiotrichaceae > HyVt-477. The sequence goes on from CAZDMX010000549.1 coordinate 926, forward strand.
CAACCAGGCACTGACGACCAGCACAATAGTGATCGCAAAAAATAGCTTTACAAAGGTACGTAACGGATGAACATCCGTAATATTGATGCCTTCTTCTGGTTGTGGGTTATGGTAATTTTTCATTATGCGGAATAGGGATGAGGGCTGTACCATAAGCCAGCACCTCTACAGAACCTATGCTACCTCCTGCGCCTTTAAAGATAGAAACCGTCTCATATCTCACATTTAGAACCAGCTCTGCTTGTTTCTCCTTAGCCATTTCTTTCATGCGCAGTAAAGCTTCTCGGCGAGAGCGATCCAGCAAGGTTTCATAAGAAGTGACGCGCCCACCAAAGAAAGCATGTAAGGTCGCTAAAAAGCGCTTAAAGTAATCGACCGAAATAGCGACGTTACCCATCACCAATTCTTGTTGAAATCTCCCCTTTGGTAGCGTTTTTAAATTGACAGCAGGCAGGCTGTTTAATGCCTCTTCTCGTTTGAGAATAGATCGGTAATGTCTTTTTTCACGGTAACTCCCTATCCAGTAGGCAAGGATTAATAGGCCTATGATATAAATGAGTTGATATGCACCGCCATTCATTCGATATTTTCCTGCCTATCACTTAGGACTCAGGAGTAAATAACTTACGGAACTTAACTTGCCTTTTTGTCCCAG
>CAZDMX010000550.1:0-1580 GCA_964506085.1 uncultured Thiothrix sp.
TAAGCCAGAGCTTTTAAGTGAACGATCCAGTGACCACTGAATTCAAAGCTGGAAGGAACTGCATTAAAAAATAGAACCGGAAAGCCGTTATTTAATACAACAAAACATCCCCATAATTATAAAAAAAGTGAATCGTTATGTTAACCATTAAACAAAATAAAACAGATAATCTAAAGAAGATAGAGCCTTCAACTCACTTCAAGTTATTCTTCAAAAGTCGATATTATTACAAGAAAGAAGGATTACATTGGTTCCGAAGTTATCAAATAATTGTATGCTTATTAATGTGTTTTCTTCTACCGAGTCAAGCTATCGCCGATACTCCAATGGCTCTCTACAAAAATTTTGAGGGAAATATAGCCGCTACAACCATTGGTAGTTCTGAGTTAACAGAAACAGGAAGCTATGGTAACTGTGGTAACGGTTCAGCAGCTTCTGACAGTTTGGCATTACCTGCTGGGGCAACCGTAAAAGCTGCGTTCTTGTACTGGTATGTGATGACTGAAAACCAAACGGATGACTATTTTTCTTTTTCAGAGATCTCAAATACTTCTCCTGTAACATTTCCGGGTTACTCAGGTACGATTACTGCAACACGTAGTTTTAGTTCACTTATAACAGAGCCTGGAGTTGGGTTTTGGAAATACAGTGGTCGTTTTGCCGAGGTGACTAACCTGGTAACTACCACTCCTAATGGTAATTACACAGTTGATGTACAAGGTGGCACATCAAACTCTGCCTGTGCAGAATCGGAAGAAAATGCTCGTGGTTGGAACCTTATTGTGATTTATGACGCACCTTCCTTAACTGAAAATAAAAAAATCTATATTTATGATGGAATGAAGGGTTTTAGAAATGAAAGTATTTCAATACCCATATCCGGCTATGAGGTGCCATCTTCATCAACAGCAGGTTCATTGAGTGTAATCTCTATACAAGGCGATCTTAATCTTGCGGGTGAGTTTATGAACACCACAGATACAAGCTTTCCCGCATTTCCTAATGATTTTGCCAATGGTGATCATGGTGCAGCACTGGATATAGATACCCTTTCTGGTAATTTTACAGCAGGAAGCACATCTATGAGCATCAATGCGGGATCTGTGCTGGATATAATATTGACTACTAATATCATTCTCACAGTACCCACAGTACCCACTGCCGCCTCTTCACTATGCTTTGCTATGACTGATGATGTCGCTGAGCTTTATAGCTTTGATTTAGATATCAGCACAGCACCTACTAAAGTTAGTACATCAATGATCCTTAACGGAGAAGGTGCTACCTATAGAGCATCGAATAATTCTATTTATACGTTTCATCAACCCATTGATTTAGCAGCAGAACCCTCTGACCTATACAAAGTTGATCTAGATGGCACAGTCACACTAATACAGGCAGGTTTTTTGAGCCAAGCTGCCGCTGGAGCTGAATTTATTCGTTACTCCGATGGCTCAGAGAAATTCATGGTTCTACAGAATGAATTTGATGCAAAGATTCTAGTTTTTGATGCACAAGACCTTACAAATACCACGCCGTTGTCTACCACTTCCTTATTACTTCAAGATGGATCGACAGCA
>CAZDMX010000551.1:0-1551 GCA_964506085.1 uncultured Thiothrix sp.
TTCGTGCTATAGCTGAAGTTTATGCAAGTTCGGATGCACAAGAGCGATTTGTTCATGAGTTCGTAAACGTATGGGATAAGGTTATGAATCTAGATCGCTTTGATATTGCTTAAAATGTAACGGCTCAGCTTGTTCATTTGCGTCATTGCTATCGCAGTAGAAGCACTTCTGCCTCTACTGACGCAAAGGAGCAACCTGAGTAATTACGATTACTTATTTTATTTTACCGTATGCAATCAACTCAGTGGCTTCACTGCCTCAATACTTGCCGATATCACATAATCCTCAACTCCTAAGCCTGGCGCCCAGTCCTTAATAAACTCACGAGATGAATCTTTTGGTTGAATTGCAATATCGCTGAAACCAACGGCTTCAATATCTGTTTGTAAGTCACCAATCAAAGCAGCGTTACCCATACAACCTGCTATCAGTAGAGGATCATTACGCATCGCTTCGGGGAGTTCGAGAGTGGCTACTACATCTGAAATAGCAATTCTTCCACCGGGTTTTAGTATTCGAAATATCTCTGCGAAGACTCTAGCTTTATCAGGCGATAGGTTAATCACGCAGTTAGAAATCACTACATCAATAGAGTTGTCTGCAACGGGTAGATTTTCTATCTCGCCGAGTCGAAATTCTACGTTAGTGAATTTTCCTGTATCTGCATTAGTACGAGCTTTACTAATCATATCGGGAGTCATATCAATACCGATGACATGCCCCGTGTCACCTACTTGTGGAGATGCTAGAAAACAATCAAAACCGCCACCAGATCCGAGATCAACCACCGTTTCGCCTTCTTGTAACGCCGCTATAGCTTGCGGGTTGCCACAGCCTAAGCCCATGTCAGCACCATCAGGGACTATATCTAGCTCGGCTTGAGAATAACCAAGTCGGGTTGAGATTAGCGTATTAATAGCTTCGTCATCCGATGTGCCACAACAGCTAGCGGCTGGGCCGTCGCAACTGCTTTCATCAGTGGCATTGGCTACTTTTGCATAGACTTTACGGACGTTTTCACGATGGGTATTTTGAGCAACGGCAGTTTCGTTTGTATTTTTCATGTCTGTTTCTGGCTCACTACAACAGCTAGGAGCGCAACAACTTTCTTCAGTATTCATTTTATTCACCTTCTAGATTATCCTAAAAAACGCAGTAGTTTCAACTGCGTTTTTTAGGATTATTGGTTAGTGTCGATAGAAAAGAATAGGGATAACTCATCAAGCAATGCGGGTTCAATCCAGCATTCAATGCTTTTTCCATTTCGTCTTGTTTGGATTAAGCCAGCTCTGAACAGTTCTTTTAAATGATGCGAGACTGTGGACGGCGCAATATCAAGGCTGCCACCAATTTGTCCTACGGTATAGCTTAAGGCTTGGTCAACACTACAGGTGGTTCCTGGAGCGCAGCATTGGGTTAGCCGTTGGAAGATAGCCAGACGATGCGGGTTACCTAATGCTTTGAACATGAGCGCGCGTTGATTTATTTCATTACTATAATTCGACATATTTCGAATTATAGTAATGAAATAGGGATTTGTAAAGTTTTTCT
>CAZDMX010000552.1:0-1542 GCA_964506085.1 uncultured Thiothrix sp.
AGGTATCCTAATGTTTATGGCATCGATATGGCTTCCCATGCTGAGTTTGTTGCGCATAATCGTACCGTCGAAGAGATTACTGAAATTATCGGGGCCGACTGGTTGGTTTATCAGGATCTCGAAGACCTGATAGCGGCAGTACAAAAAGGTAATGAAGAAATCAAACACTTCGATAGTTCATGTTTTAATGGCGAATACGTCACACAAGATATTGATGACGCCTATTTCAATCGTCTGTCGGATCAACGTAATGACGTCGCCAAACAACAAAAGAATAAAATTGCCAGCCAATTGTAAATTTTGAATTACTTATGAAGCGATACTTATTCTTATCTCTGTTTGTTTTAATAAGTTTTTATGCCAATGTGTATGCGCATGAAGCCGTTAAAAGTTATAACCAAATAAGTTTAGAAGCTTCATCTTCAGCAGATGTCGATAATGACACCATGATGGTTTCAATGTATGCACAGGAAGAGGGTGTAAAAGCCGTAGTTTTAAGTAATAAAGTGAACAAAAAAATTAATTGGGCAATGGCAAAATTAAAGCAGCATAAAGCTATCAAGGTTGAAACAGAAAGTTACACAACTAATCCTGTTTATAACAAAAACCAGATCGTGTCGTGGCGGGTTCGTCAGTCGATAAAACTGGAATCGAAAGATATGTCGTTGATGAGTGAAGTCTTAGGTGAATTACAGGAGCAGCTTAGTTTAAATGGTATTTCCTTTGAGGTTTCGCGTGATAAAAGAGAGCAGCAAACAAAAAAATTAATTGATGACGCACTAGCGGCCTTTACCGTAAGAGCCAAACAGATTGCAAATACGTTGCAACATGATAGCTATAAAATAGTGAGTGTTAACGTTTCGACTACAGGCAGTCGCTCACCACGTTATAAAAGTCGCAATATGAGCATGATGTCTGAAGCTCGGGTAGCGCCTACCTTTTCAGCAGGTGATAGAACATTAAGCGTGCGTGTTAGCGGTTCCATCGAACTGCAATAATATTTCTTATTTTTATACCTCCGGAAACTAATCTCGTTCCCATGCTCCTGCGTACGCCTTACGCTTACACACCTGTAGTCGTCTCCCTGAGGGAGGAGCACTGTGGTAACTATAGATTTTCCGGTGCTAGCAACCCCATTGATGCAGCAAATATCCCCATACCAATCAATAACCATAACAGAATACCAAATACAATCAGTGCATAATTCCACGCGCTGTATTTGTGGTTGAGATAACCCAGCATATCGCCGTTTATTCGGTTGGCTGTGGCCTGAACTTTTATCATCGGGTAAACGCTTAAGGGCACCTCTATTAATTGATTACAACCTCTGCGTGACCTGAAGCTCGCAGTTACAAGGCGCAGCCCGCAGTAAAATGGTCATTCCATTTTCAAGGGTTGCAACGCAATAAATGCGAGCTTCAGGCCGCGCCCTGCGGGGCTTTACGTCCAACCCAGACTCTGCGTTGGTCTTCCTTGAAAGGCAATAAGCCTTTCTTCAAAAGCCCGCCTTGATTCTGGATTGGACGTAAAGCCAGAGGCTGC
>CAZDMX010000553.1:0-1536 GCA_964506085.1 uncultured Thiothrix sp.
GTAACATGCCTTGGGGTAATAGCGGCGGTAACATGCCTTGGGGTAATAGCGGCGGCAACATGCCTTCAATGCCCAGTATGCCTTTTGGTGGAAATAGTGCCGTGCCATTTGGCTACGTGCCTTACGGATATGCACCTAGTTATGGCTACGCTCCTTCTCCTTATGGCTATATGCCCATGCCGCAAATGCAACGTCCGCCTATGCCTATGCAGCAAATGCAACGGCCTCCTATGCCTGCACCAGTACAACAAGCTGCTCCGGCCGCAAAGCCTGCTGATGCTGCTGCTCCTAAGTAAGTAATTACTGTACAAATGAGCCTACGTCATTCCCTAGAAAGAGAGATTTTTTTCAAGGGGATGGCATGGTTAGGGCTTTGACGAAAATAGTGATGCATCCTAGCTTGCACCCATAACTTGCGTGGACTTTCGCGATCTAGCTGCGTTTTTTAGGTTAAGTGAGAGCAGGAAGAGACTTATCTTCCAAACAGCATATTAGCCGCTCTGGTGAAGTTCATTCCTCAACGCTGTTATCGATCTTTAGATTAAAGAGTTGACCGCAATCATACCCACATTAAACTCACTAATTTCAGAGAGCTTATCTTCATCAATAATACGTAGTTTCCGATGACGACATTCAATCAGACCCTCATTCGCAAACTGACGCAGGACACGGTTAACATGTACATTGGTTAAGCCCACTGCATCCCCGATATCCTCTTGAGTAAGGGGAAATACAATAGTATTTTTCCCTGCATCATAATTGTGGCTCATTTGCTGGCGAGTGCGATGAAATAATTCCAATAACAAAAAGGCGATACTTTCATGTGAGTCTTTACGACTTCCAAAGGTTTGATGGTGCTGACACAAAGCCATATCTCTGGACTTCATCGAAGCCAAGCGTAGCGCTAATCGTGGTTGTCCCTCAAACATTTCTTTTAGGCTAGAACGAGGAAATCCACAAACAATGGATTCACTGATTGCCAATACCGAATGCGATATCACTCCATTGTCATCGACCTGAAATCCTAGAAAGTCACCCGGCATGACAAACCTCAGTATTTGCCTTCTCCCGCTTTGGAAGCTTTTATTCACCGCCATCAAACCATCAAACAAGGTGTATACGTAACCTGGCTTTGAACCTTCTAGATACAATTGGGTTTTGGCCGGAACGACGAATTGATGCTCACGATATTTTTGTATCCCGTCTAACTGGTTTCTTGGGACACCCTGAAACAACGCCATCTCTCGGATAGGGCATTGACTACATTTTGTGTGAGGTTGTTGACGAACCTGAATGGTTTTTCGGGACATGTCATCTTCCATTAAGTTGCTCACTAAAAAACTCAAGTACTCCTAAAGAATTATATGAGATACGAAGACGAAATAAACAAACCTAGATCAAGGTTTAAGTAAGTAAAAAACCACGTTCTAAGAACGTGGTTTTGATTTCACCCTAAAAGGGTGTTTGTTCGTTAAAGTACAAAATAGCTCCCCTCTTTGGCAAAGATAGGCACATGGATGTGCTGTATTAGGGTAA
>CAZDMX010000554.1:0-1535 GCA_964506085.1 uncultured Thiothrix sp.
AGGGAATTTCTGGAAAATTTTGGCTTTATTCGTAGTCACTCTACGGGTGAAGTCAACATTTTCAAGAAAACCTTTAGATTCAGTGCTATAGGCATTCGCAGTAGTTTCAACTGCGTTTTTTAGGGTTAAGTACCTAGTAAGAGCGCATGCAGAATGACTATTCGTCTCATTCAACTGAGTTTTTTACAGGGCTGTTCAATACAGCTAATTTTTCACTATCAACGATGTATTTTTGACTTGGAAGTGGGACTTTAGTCCCGCCAATGGTGCAGTTAGTATTGAACAGCCCTGGAGTTTTTTAGGTTCAATAAACATCATAATCTGTACTCATTGAGATCGATCTTTGAAACTGATCATTATAATCTCCTTTGGTTGCTTTGCAGTGAGCGCCAATATATTTTATAGCTTATTATAATTAATCTTATAGAGGTTTTTGTTAACTTATATTAATGACAATAATTAACATACATTAACACTAGGAGGCTGTATCGCTCAGCATGCACCAGCTGGTGGGTTTTATCTTGTTAAAAATGCGGGACATTTTTTACAGAAAGATGCAGGAGAAGAAATTGCAAAACGATTGGTTCAGTTTTCATCTGAAAGAAAAATATATAAAAATCGATTGATTTATGGGTAATCAACAATCTTTATAGTTACTTGGTGGGTATTACTTACGTATTGCTGTAGAATGATCTGCTTTTTGTTACATCAAAAATACCCATGCTTAATTCAACTATCTTTAAATTCCCAGCTGACCGTTTACCCGTAGCGATTATTCTCTCTTTTTCATTGCTTGATTTTTTAGTTTTTTTAAAAGTACAAAATGTTTGGGTGATAGTGTCTTACTGGCTATTGATGATCCTACCAAAAGGCATTATCTCTGCTTGGAATCATCATCATCAGCACCGTAATGTATTCACGAAAGGATACCTAAACCGGATACTTGAGTTCTTTTACGCACTACATACAGGTGTTACAACAAACCTTTGGCTATTGCACCACAATCTGGGTCATCACAAGAATTTTCTGAATCAGGAAAAGGATCAAAGTCGCTGGAAAAAAGAAGATGGTACAACAATGGGTAAAATAGAATACTCACTTATTGTGGCTTTCACCGCCTACATTCGAGGCTATGAAGTAGGGAAAAAAGTACCTAAAGAGCAAAAACTCTTTTTGACATATGCGGTCATTACCTTTGCAATATTGTTAGCGCTAACTATCTATTCCCCTCTCAATGCACTGTTCATTTTTATCTTACCCATGATAGGAAGCCTTATTTTTACCGCTTGGACAACCTATGGTCACCATGTTGGGCTGGATACACAAGATCATTTCGCAGCTTCATATAATAAAACGGGTAAGTGGTACAATCTTTTAACAGGTAACATTGGCTATCATACAGCTCATCATTATAAACAGGGCGTACACTGGTCAAAGTTGCCTGAGCTGCATGAAAAAATAAAACACAAAATCCCTGATGAGTGTTATTTAGGATCCAAAATGAGTGTTTTAAATTAGTCTTTCACAGTCTCTAA
>CAZDMX010000555.1:0-1535 GCA_964506085.1 uncultured Thiothrix sp.
GGGGTTCGTGCCTCACCCACAACCTACATAATCTACTTTTACAACACCCTCCTTAGGGGAGAGAGGTTGTTTATGATGCTTTAGTGTAGGCTGGATTAGGAACGCCATCCGGCAAGGTGTTGAATTTCATGCTTTTGTCGGATGTCGCTATTGCTTATCCAACCTACCATCTAATTTAGTGGTATTTCTGGATGATAGCTAATTTGGCTGTCCCTTTATACCTTCTTTTCCTGAAAAGGCTACCAAAATGAACAAATTGGTTTTCATTGTTGTTTTACTTGTTTTGTTTGCATTAGAGTTAACCGGCCCTGTACAACGCGCAGTGATTCAACCCTTCACGGCCAGTCTGGCAACTATATCAGCTTCATTGTTACACCTTTTCGATAGCGATGTTGTCTCCTCAGGAGTTATCCTTCGCAGTCTTTCAAATGGGTCTGCTGTTGCCATTGCGGCGGGGTGTAATGGTGTTGAAGCTGTTATCTGCCTGACCGCTGCGATACTTGCCTTTCACGCAACATTTAAACAAAAAATAGTAGGTCTGGTGATCGGTTTTTTTGCAATACAGATATTGAATATTGTTCGAATTATTAGCCTCTTTTATTTATTGCAATGGAATCAACAATGGTTTGAATGGGCGCATTTGTACGCATGGCAGGCGCTAATCTTTTTAGACGTTCTGATTGTATTTATTTTATGGATTCGCTGGATATCAACAAGCCCACAAGAACCTTCAGATGAGAGCTTGGCTCATGGCTGAAGATCCTTTAAATACTTCCGATAAGAGCAAGGGAAAAACTAAGGGGATAACGGTATCTTCTTTTCTATTCAAAACAATATTATGGATAATACCCGCGTTCTTCTTCTGGCACTTCGCTGCAACTATCGTTTGCTACCCTGCTGTTTTCTTGTCAGACCTGATTCTTCCTTATTTAATGCCATCAATCGTCTCGGGTTTAGAACAACACAGAGGGCTTGCCGATGTGGTTACCTTTTTAACAGTAACCAATGAAAAAGGACAAGAAGGGGATCTGGTCTTTTCAATTAATACCCTGAAATATGCTTACGGCTTCCCCTTGCTATTTGCAATGACATTAGCAACCAATAGATCAAGCTACGCTAAAATGGATACTTTAACCTATGGCTTTATCATTATCATATTGGCACAGGTATGGAGCATTTGTTTTGAAGTGCTATCAACACTACTGTTAAAACTAGGGGGAGATAATTTTGATCATATCACTCAGACTCTGCCTTTTTATGACAGTCCATTGGTGCTAAATGGTATTGCACTTGGCTATCAGCTAGGTTTTCTTATATTGCCCGCTGTTGTGCCGATTATATTCTGGGTATTTCAGCATCAGTCTTTTCTGAAGGAAATATCTACGCGGAAATAACATTTATTCCCCTAGTTCGTGCAGTATCCCTTTCCCTTTGTGTGTTGTAACCCCAAGAAACCAACTGTAATGAAACTTCTTTTAACTCTTGGTTTTCGATGATATCCAGTAAGGTTTGCAAGCGGTCTTCTATAAAAATAA
>CAZDMX010000556.1:0-1528 GCA_964506085.1 uncultured Thiothrix sp.
AGATTCAGTGCTATAGGCATTCGCAGTAGTTTCAACTGCGTTTTTTAGGTTAAATTAGAGGTTCTTTAAAAGGATGGCTACACCCTCAATATCCAGCCTGCTTCAGCAAGCAACCCACCAATTAGATAAGCTTTCTGATAGCCCCCTACTTGATGCTCAGCTTATGCTGGCTCATATTTTAAACAAGGATCGCAGCTATCTAATGGCATGGCCAGAAGCTATTCCTACTCAACAAGAATGTGATTTATTCAACCAGTTTTTACAGCAACGAATCGAAGCAATCCCCGTTGCTTACATTCTTGGGTACAAAGAATTCTGGTCAATGCCATTTAAGGTAACACCCGATGTGTTAATCCCTCGCCCTGAAACTGAGCTATTGGTCGAACAGGTGTTGAAACTGGTTTCTGATGTATCAAACCCACAAATACTAGAACTTGGAACAGGCTCTGGAGCAATTGCCATTGCCCTTGAGAAAGAGTTACCCAATGCACAGATTATTGCCACTGACTTTTCAACTAAAGCACTGACTATTGCCAAAACGAATGCTAAAGCTTTATCAATCAATCAGCTGAACTTTATTCAATCAGACTGGTTTTCCGATATACCCAATAGTCAATTTAATATCATTGTGAGCAATCCACCTTATATAGAACAACACGACCCCCATCTCAAAGGAGAGATTAGGTTTGAACCTATTCAGGCATTAACTTCGGGAGATGACGGGCTAGATGATATCCGAATCATTGTGAAAAACTCGGTGGGTTATCTTAAGCCGGGTGGTACTTTACTCATTGAACATGGTTTCGATCAGGGAAACAAAGTGAGCGGTTTAATGAAAGAATCAGGATTTATTAAATGCCAAACCCTTAGTGATTATTCACAAAATGATCGGATTACACTTGGGTTTCGCCAATAACAGGCATGCATGAAACAGATATGTCACCAACAACCTGTGCTAGCTGAACTACTACTATCTGTTGAAGTTTTTACGCCCACATTTGTTAAGCTGAATATTTTGCAATTCGTATCATGAGTTTGTGACCCCGAAGCTTTTGCTGTTGCGGTAACGGTATATGCTGCGCAAGCAGTAGCGGCAGTGCAAGTAATAACCGTTCCCGACGTATTTTTACACACACCCACAACATCCATACTGTAAAGATCATTCTCAGAATTAACCGCTGTCCCCGCTGCAAGCCCAAACAGTGTTTCCTCATTAAATGCATATTTTAGATTCTGCGAGTAAAACTTTTCTTGTTGCTGCGCTATTTGCATGACTTTAACCATCGCATCCGTACGCTTCGACTTTTGCACATATTTCGTATAGCTTGGATAAGAAATAGAAGCTAGGATTCCAACGATAGCGACTACTATCATTAATTCAATAAGGGTAAATCCAGAAGAGTATTTTTTTATTAGTTTTTTGCGTGTCAGATGTGTCATACCTATATCATAATAAGGAAAAGGATGAAGCCCTAAGAACTACTGATAAATGGCAATACAAAAATAGCAAACCATAAAAAGGCAACCA
>CAZDMX010000557.1:0-1519 GCA_964506085.1 uncultured Thiothrix sp.
TCATACATCCTACTTCTCACCCCGTGCTTCAGAAGAATTTAACATTCAAATGCGACTATCACTTGATGGTATTGGTGCGGTATTAAGAACGGATAAGGAACACACAAAAGTAGTCAGTGTGGTTCCAGGTGGCCCTGCTGACAGGACAGGAAAGCTTAGAGCGGGTGATCGTATCATTGCGATAGCGCAAGGCAAAAATGGCAAGATGGTTGACGTTATCGGTTGGCGTTTAAGTGATGTCGTGAATATTATTCGTGGTAAAAAGGGCAGTACAGTTGTGCTCTCAGTATTGCCAAGTCAAACGGGTTTAGGTGGCAAACCCAGCAGCATCGCTATCGTAAGAGATAACATCAAGCTTGAACATCAAGCCGCCAAGAAAAGAGTCATTGATGTGAAAACCTCATTAGGTCAATCAAAAATTGGAGTGATTGATTTACCTTCTTTTTATATTGATTTCGAAGCTAGAGGTCGGGGCGATGAAGAATATCGAAGTACCACCCGTGATGTTAAAAGGCTTCTCCATGAGTTGAAATCCGAAAATATTGATGGTTTGGTTATTGATTTGCGAGGTAATGGTGGTGGGTCATTATCTGAAGTAATTTCGCTTACTGGTTTGTTTATAGATAAAGGACCTGTTGTTCAAGTTAATGATGTATCAGGTCGCACCAGTGTGCATAAAGACACTATTCAGGGCGTTAGCTATAGTGGTCCATTAGCTGTAATGGTTGATCGTGGAAGTGCATCGGCTTCGGAGATCTTCGCAGGTGCTATAAAGGATTATAAACGTGGGCTAATTATTGGTGAAACAACATTCGGAAAAGGTACTGTGCAAACAATCCTCCCTTTGAATGCCTACACTAAGAAGAGATTCAATAAACCGCTGGGTCAAGTAAAAATAACTACGGCTCAGTTCTTTAGAGTTAACGGAGAAAGCACACAATTCCATGGAGTTAAGCCTCATATTTTCTGGCCTTTACCCAAAGCTAATGAAGATTTCGGCGAGCGTTCATTGGATAATGCTCTACCTTGGAAAAGAATAGCGACTGCCAAGTATGTATATTCTCCTAATGCATTACAGGAATCTGTTATTGCAACAGAAGATGTTATTTCCAAAGAAAGAATTTTGCAAACCCCAAAGTTTTTGGCAACTATAAGAAAATTGACACTATTAACCGATGCCGGTAATGAAAAGTCAGTTTCTTTAAATATGCAACAGCGTCAAACTAAACGGAAAAAGTTTAATGCGGAAATATTGCACATCGAAAATGAGCTTCAGGCAGCTAATAATCTGCCAACATTTGAGACTATCAAGGCCTTGCAAAAATATCAGGAAGAACAGAGTGATGATATTTTTAGTAAAGAAAAACGTCCTGTTGATGTGTTTTTACAATAAACGGCTAATATTTTGAATGATATTCGTTATTTGTCTGCAAGACCAATTCCTAAGAACCTTGCAAACCAGGAAGGTGTTGGTTCTGTAACGAATTAATTTCAAACTTGGGTTTTGAATTCAGAGTTT
>CAZDMX010000558.1:0-1510 GCA_964506085.1 uncultured Thiothrix sp.
CTTTAGATTCAGTGCTATAGACATTCGCAGTAGTTTCAACTGCGTTTTTTAGGATAAAGGCAAAGACACACACTAAAACCCCTGCTAATGCAGTAACATTTACAATATTAAACACTATATCGTGTAAGATTCCCGATAATTGAAACATAGGACAATAAATAATGACCAAGACAACAAGTAGAACAGATTCCGAAGAAATGGATTTTTCTAGTGGGATAGCTGCCTTTGAGGCAAAACATTTTTCTCGTGCTATGCCATTATTATCACCCCTTGCGAATAATGGAGATGCTCATGCTCAACATATGTTAGCGATTATGTATCAAAATGGGCTTGGCACTGTGCAAAATGATGCGGCCGCGTATGACTGGATGCTTAAATCTGCTGAACAGGGATATGCCATTGCTCAACATGGCGTAGGCTTTATGCATCTCGAAGGTGAATGTGCAGAAAAAGATGGTGCAAAAGCCGTAGAGTGGTTTACCAAAGCTGGGGAACAAGGCTTACAAGGATCATTAACTACACTAGCCTTGATGTATGAACAAGGCAATGGTGTAGAGCAAGACTCTGCAAAAGCTAAGGAACTCTATAAAGCGGCAGGGTTTGACGATCTAGGATGAGTAAAGAACAACTAACCGTAGTCATTAACGGCAGTGCAATTCTAGAATTTGATCGTGGCCAACCTGTGCCGGGGCATCAAAGACAATATCTGGATAATATGGATGCCCGTATGGATCAGGGAATCACTATTGGGGATAAGTATATTGAAAAGCCCAACCCACTAGAGCGTACACAATTCGTAGCAAGTTCAATGGTGAATGCACTCAGTGAAGAAAATGATACCTTGGCTGCTGCCATGTGTACTTATCTGGCAAAACGAATGCCTGATCTACAGCAAGTCAAAGCGACATATAAGGAAGAATCGGGGTTGTCCATTGAACTTGTTTTTGATCGTAGCTTCGCAACTTCTCAACAAGAACAGGTGATCACTTTTAATCCATAATTGCTTTTGTTTATTACATACATGTTTGATATTAGAGATATAAAACATAAATATTCAATACATCCCAGGCATTAATAACGCGTTCATACAAAATAGGTAGAATGCGCTTCGAAGTCCAAATGAAGACAAAGATCTTTAGGGCTAATAATAAGAAGCCGCTAGAATACGGTCAAAAAAACAACAATGATTATGTAAAAATCATGGGCTAATATCTATAACACAAATCAGCGAAGGGGATTCCTGATTTGGTATGTAGAAGTATTTTATAGATAAATAATAATAATAATAATAATATTTTTATGCTTTGTGAGCCTTCACTAATAAGAACAATAAAGTGAGGCTCATAAAGATTATATTTTTCTTACAGTTCCAATATTTATACTTTTAGTCTAAATTTACATCAATTCAAACTTGCGTAATACGAGTTCCTTCTATAGAATTCGCATTCTCAATTCGCCGGCGTAGCTCAGTTGGTAGAGCAACTGACTTGTAATCAGTAGGTCCCGTGTT